>JBFEQR010000031.1:0-10483 GCA_041549425.1 Yoonia sp.
AACGCCCGTACGCGGTTCAGTTCAGCCAATAAGGCTGCATGATAAGGTGCATGGAATTTTTGTCGGTACGTTTGAACCTCATCAGGGGTCGGTGCGATGTCCCAGATATCCCGCCCATCGAAATCCGTTAGCGGCACCAGCGACGTGGTGTTTTGGCCAGGGTAGAGGCTTGTTCCTTCCGGATCGCGGTTGGCGTCGATGACATAGCGGTGGAAATTGGCCCTAACGCTTGTCACGCCCTCCAACAGCCCGTCATAAAGTCGGTCGATGTGCCAATCGGTATCGGCTAACTTGCGACCGTTGGCGTTCAGCTTGGCCGCGACCTCATCAGGTATGAAAGTCCCGGTATGCGGTAAGCCAAGCACAACCGGCGCATCGCCTTGATTAACTGTGACAGGCTTCATTCTGTCTGCCCTGTGACGAATGTGGGCAAATCGACCGAAGCAGCAAGAGCACCACTTTCCACCAAAGCGCTGGCCGCTTCGATGCAGGGCGCAAGATAGCGATCCTCGGTCAGCGTTGGCACCTTGGCGCGTAAGGTCGCGATTGCGGATTTGAGCGGCCCGCTGGTTTGTAAAGGTGCGCGGAACTCGATGCCTTGCGCACCACACATCGCCTCGACCCCCAAAATCACGTGCAGGTTCGCGTTCATGCGCAGCAAGCGGCGCGCGGCATGGGCGGCCATTGAGACATGGTCTTCCTGGTTGGCGGATGTGGGCGTGCTGTCGGTGGTGCAGGGGTTGGCCAGATGCTTGTTCTCGCTCATCAAAGCCGCTGTCGTGACTTCGGCAATCATCAGACCAGAATTCAGGCCGGGATCTGGGGTCAGGAACGGTGGCAGATCGAACGAGAGGGTAGGGTCAACCATGAGTGCCACACGCCGCTGCGCAATTGCGCCCAGCTCAGAGATGGCGACGGCGATCTGATCGGCGGCAAAGCCGACTGGTTCAGCGTGAAAGTTCCCCCCCGACACGATCAAGTTATCATCCACTAGCACCAGCGGGTTGTCGGTGACGGCGTTGGCCTCAATCTCGAGGGTGCGTCCGGCAAAGTGCAGCAAATCCATGGCGGCACCCGTCACCTGTGGTTGGCAGCGGATGCAGTAAGGGTCTTGGACGCGTGTGTCTCCATTGACATGGCTTTCGCGGATCTCAGAGCCTTCCATCAGGGCACGTTGGGCGCGCGCGACGGCAATCTGTCCCGGATGGCCGCGCAGGGTATGGATCGCATCCTGCAACGGGGCTGTTGATCCCATGATCGCGTCAGTGGACAGCGCACAGGTCAAGACGCAAGTCGCCGCATTTCGCCAAGCACCCCACAGCCCTACAAGTGCGCAGGCGGTCGAAAACTGGGTGCCATTGATCAGGGCAAGGCCTTCTTTCGCGCCCAGCACGATGGGCGTCAGTTCTGCTTTGGCAAGGGCTTCTCCGGCGGGCATGCGCATACCGTCGAATATCGCTTCACCTTCACCGATCATCACGGCCGCCATGTGCGCTAGCGGCGCAAGGTCGCCCGATGCACCAACCGATCCTTGAGCCGGGATCACGGGTGTCACGCCGCGCGCAAGCATGTCTTGGATGATTTCGACCGTGGTCATCGCAACGCCGGATGCGCCGCGTCCCAAGGACAGTAGCTTCAGCACCATCATCAGGCGCGTTGTGGCCTCATCCAACGCCTCACCAACACCGCAGCAATGGGATAGGATCAGGTTGCGTTGCAGGGTGGCGACATCCTTGGCCGCAATCTTGACGCTGGCGAGCTTGCCGAAACCTGTGTTGATGCCATAAACGGCGGTACTACCTGCCGCAGCTTTCGCAACCAGTGCCTGTGCCGCTCTGATCCCGGCGTGCGATGCTACGTCTAAAGTGACCGCATGATTATTTGCCCAGACGTCTTGAAGCTGCGACAGAGTTGCCGCACCGGGCGTGAGTGTAATTGTCATAGCGACCCCTTGAAAATACGTTTGTGAAGCGGGTTGAACCCGATGCGGTAGGCCAGTTCGGCGGGATGTGCCGCATCCCAGATGCACAAATCCCCCCGCGCGCCTGCGATGACGCGCCCGCGATCGGTCAGTCCCAATGCTTTCGCGGCATGGGCCGTCATGCCCAAAAGCGCCTCAAGCGGGGTCATGCGGAACAATGTGCAAGCCATGTTCATCGTCAACAGGGGCGAGGTCAGGGGCGATGAGCCGGGATTGCAATCGGTGGCCAGCGCCATTGGCACTCCATGGTCGCGGAACGACTGGATCGGGGGGCATTGGGTTTCGCGCAGGGTGTAGAATGCACCGGGCAGGACTGTGGCGACTGTGCCAGATGCGGCAAGCGCGCTTGCGTCTGCATCCGTGGCATATTCAACGTGATCCGCGCTGAGTGCCTGATAGCGTGCCGCCAACTGCGCCCCACCGATATTGGAAAGCTGTTCAGCATGCAGTTTTACAGGCAAGCCCAGCGCAACCGCGACATCAAACACCCGCGTGATTTGGGTGGCGTCAAAGGCAATGCCTTCACAAAATCCATCGACCGCATCGACTAACCCCTCGGCGTGGGCGGCGCGCAGGGTCGGGATGCAGATATCGTCGATATAGGCGTCGGGGGCATCCTTGTATTCAGGTGGCACCGCATGTGCCCCAAGAAAACTGGAGCGTACGTCGACGGGCCGCACCGTTGCGATCTGGCGGGCCACGCGCAGCATTTTCAATTCGGTCTCGCTGTCCAACCCGTAGCCAGATTTTACCTCGATCAGGGTCACACCTTCGGCGATCAGCGCATCCACGCGGTTCAATGCATCGGCCAACAGCGCATCCTCTGACGCAGCGCGCGTGGCGGCCACCGTTGAGATGATTCCGCCGCCCGCGCGTGCAACCTCTTCGTAGCTGGCACCATTCAGACGCAGTTCAAATTCAGCCGCACGATTGCCGCCAAAAACCACATGGGTGTGACAGTCGATCAGGGCCGGGGTAACCAGCTTGCCGCCCAGATCATGTATCGGTCCAGCGCGGTAAGCGTCAGGGACCGCATCTGCTGGTCCAACCCACGCGATCTGTTCACCGTCAATGGCCACCGCAGCATTCGGGATCAGGCCATAGCCCGCATCATCCTGCAGGGTCGCAATATTGGCATTTGTGAAAAGCATGGGTTCGACTCACTTGCAAATAAACGTTCATAATGCTTTTATGTACGTACATAAAAATATGTCAAGCGGAGTGGACCATGCAAACAATCTGGGCACAATCGGCGTTGCTGCCATCTGGTTGGGCATCAAACGTCCGTATCGAGGTGGATGCAGGCGGCAGGATTGGTGCGGTGCAAACGGACGCACCAGCGGATGGCACACGTGTTCAGCTGCTCTTGCCGGCCCCTGTGAACGTCCACAGCCATGCGTTTCAGCGTGCCATGGCGGGCTTGACCGAACAGCGCGGCCCAGACCCAAGTGACAGTTTCTGGACATGGCGGCAGTTGATGTTTCGCTTCCTAGATCGCCTGACGCCCGACCATATCGAAGCGATTACGGCCTTTGTGCAGATCGAAATGCTTGAGGCGGGCTATGGATCTTCGGTCGAATTTCACTATCTGCACCACCAGCCCGGCGGTGTGGCCTATGACAATATTGCCGAGACCGCGACGCGGGTTCTCTCTGCGGCGGACCGCTCCGGCATGGGGCTGTGTCTCTTGCCGGTGCATTACCAATTTGGCGGTTGTGATGGTCGCGCTCTGGCGGCAGGGCAAATCCGGTTTGGTAACACGATGGAGCAATTTCAACGCCTGTATGCTGCGACCGCTTCTGCGATACAGGACGCTCGTGGGGATACAATTCTTGGTGTGGCCCCTCATTCGCTGCGGGCTGTCGCCGCGGACGATCTGAGGGGCTATGGCACGGCGTTTCCGACCGGCCCGATCCATATGCATCTGGCAGAACAGCGGGCAGAGGTCGCGGAGGTTCAGCAGTATTGGGGGGCGCGCCCGGTGACTTGGGCGTTGGATCATATGGGTTTGGATAACCGTTGGTGTCTGATTCATTGCACACAAATGACACCGGAGGAAACAATCGCCTTGGCGCAGTCTGGCGTGGTGGCGGGCCTGTGTCCAATCACCGAAAGCAGCCTTGGCGATGGCATCTTTGACGCTGTCCGCTGGCTGGATCACGAAGGGGCTTTTGCCATTGGGTCCGATAGCAATATCCGCATCTCACTAGGTGACGAGTTGCGCACGTTGGATTATTCCCAACGCTTGCGTGACGGCACGCGGGCGGCGCTTGCTACGGTTGAGAAATCGACAGGGCGGCGCATGTATGATGGCATCTTGCAAGGTGGCGCGCAGGCGTCTGGCCGTCATACCGGCCGCATTGAAGTCGGCGCTTGGGCTGACATGCTGTCGCTTGATAAGGCCTCGGAACACTTGTGGGGTAGGGACGGTGACAGGGCCTTGGACACATGGATCTTTGCAGGCGACGATCGGCTGGTAACGGATGTTTGGTCTGCGGGCCGCCATATGGTACAGGGCGGCCGACATGTGGCGCGTGACAAGATCGTTGCCGCTTACAAACGCACCATCGATGCTTTGAAAGGCGCCCTATGAACGGAGAGACTTTTCGAAACTGGCAAAGCGTACAGGACGAAGTGTTGCGCCGCATTCATGCCCGCGAATGGAAGCCGGGCGATCTGATCCCGAACGAGGCTGATCTTGCGGTCGAGTTCGGTTGCGCACGATCCACAGTTAACCGCGCCTTGCGGTCTTTGGCCGACAGTGGCCTGCTGGACCGCCGTCGCAAAGCCGGTACGCGTGTTGCGGCGCAACCTGTGGCCAAGGCAACGCTTGATATTGCCGTGATCCGTCACGAGGTTGAAGCGCGGGGCAGTAGGTACGGCTACCAGTTGATCGACCGCCAGCAAGTTACCCCGCCGGTTAGTGTCAGTGGCGCGATGCGAACCCCCGCGACGGATAAATTGCTGCATGTGTGTGCCTTGCACCTTGCCGATGACGCGCCCTATGCAATTGAGGATCGGTGGATCAATACCAACATCGTCCCGCAAGCCAAAACAGAGGCGTTTGCCAACGTCAGCGCCAATGAATGGCTGCTGAAACACGCACCCTACACTCATGGCGAGATTGCGTTTTCGGCAGTTCAGGTCGGTCAGGACGATGCAGACATCCTCGGTGTGTCCGCCCAAAGTGCGGCTTTTGCGATCGACAGGCTGACGTGGGACAATGATGCGTCAGTCACCAAGGTTCGCCTGCTGTTTATCCCCGGCTATCAGTTGCGGACGTCCCTTTAGGCGACATCGCGTCCAGAATTTCGTCAAAGTCCGAGCTGTCTGCCCGCAGGCTGGACCAAATCAGGCTGATTTCGGTTTTCGCTTCCGGCGTCGCGATCGGTACGGTCACAACGCGTTTACCATCATAGCTGATGTCCCCCGGCGGACGCGAATAGCTGATACCGACCCCGACACCGTTTGCGGCAAGCGAACGCATCATCTCAAGCGATGCCACCTTTTGATTGATGACAGGCGTCAGACTCACCCTCGCAAATAGTTCTCGCATGAACCCCTCGGACAGGTCTTCACTGAACAGGATCAACGGGTCATGGATGAGGTCATGGAGATGCAGGGTGTCTTTCTGTGCCAAAGGATGGCCGGTCGCCAGAAAGGCAACTGGCGTAACGTCTGCCAGTTTGCGCCGCGCAAATTGCCCGTCGAACCCAACGTCATAAGAAATTGCCACATCCATTCGCCCTTCGGACAGATCGCGGGCCAGATCGGCAAACCGGCCTTCATGCCCTTCAAATGACATGTCGGGAAATTGGTCGCCCAACTGTTTCAGTGCGGGGGCCAAGTACCATGGGGCGATATCGGCAAAACAGCCCAGAACAAAACGGTTGGCGGTATCGTTTTCCTGTTCGATCTCTGCGCCCAGGTCCAACAGCGCCCGCGCCTTGGCAACCAGACGGTGCCCGTAGGGGGTGACCTCAAGTGCAGCACCCTTGCCACGTACAAAGATCGCCCGTTTCAATCGGTGTTCCACGCGGGTGATTGCCACTGACAGCGAAGGTTGCGAAACGTTCAATTGTATCGCTGCTTTCGTCAAGCTACCGGCATCGGCGACGCCGACGATATATTCATACTGGCGCAGAGTCAGGTATAACATAAAGCTAATATTAATATGATATAGTATTATTGGAAGTTAATTCTTAGGTCCCTTATCTGTGCTCTCAACGCGAAAGGACCAGCCAATGCACCCACTTATCACGCAAGACCACGTCGACACCTTCCAGCGCGATGGCGTCGTTCTGATTAAAGGCCTGTTTGCCGATCATGTTGATACAATCCGGGCAGGTATCGAACGTAACATGAATGAACCCGGCCCCTACGCTGCAGAGAACCTCAAGGAAGGCGAAGGCGGGCGGTTCTTTGATGATTATTGCAACTGGACCCGCATTTCCGAATTTGAGGACGTGATCCGCAACTCGGACGCTGGCGAAGTGGCCGCCGATCTGATGCGGTCGCAGCGCGTGCAAGTCTTCCATGACCACGTACTGGTCAAAGAACCGGGCACATCCAAGCCGACACCTTGGCATCAGGACGGCCCATATTACTTTGTTGACGGGATGCAGAACGTCAGTTTCTGGTCGCCCATGGATACGGTCAAAGGGGCCAGCCTGCGCTGTGTGGCAGGCAGTCATGCGTGGGAAAAACCGGTGCTGCCAACGCGCTGGCTGGCCGAAACCAGTTTTTACCCCGATGACGACAAATACATGCCCGTACCGGACCCCGATGCCGAAGGCATGGAAATCCGCGAATGGGAAATGGAACCGGGCGATGCGGTGGCCTTTAACTATGGCACGCTGCACGGCGCACGCGGTAACACGACCGACACGCGCCGCCGCGCGTTTTCCTTGCGACTTGTGGGCGATGATGCGCGGTATGTCGAACGTCCCGGTCCCACCTCGCCACCGTTCCCAGGCCATGATATGACACCGGGACAGGTTCTGCGCGAAGACTGGTTTCCGGTGATTTATCAGCGCTGAGCCTGCAGGGCAAACCACAACGCAAAGGCCCGCTCGCATGACGCAGTTGCCACATAGGTCGTCAGAGCTGGCGATTGTGACGATCCTGCTTTGCGCGGGCCTTCTTTTTGCAGGCAATGGACTGTTTCAGACTTTGCTGCCCATTCGTGCAGGGCAAGAAGGTTACACCGCTGCGATGATCGGTGTGATGGGCACGGCCTATTTTGGCGGGTTCACGATTGGCTGTTTTGTTGGGCCGAAACTGATCAGCACGGTCGGGCATGTGCGGGTTTTCGCAGGCCTGACTGCGCTGCTGACAGCCACCTTTCTTGCCTTCCCTTTGTATGTTGATGCGTGGTTCTGGGGTGCGCTGCGGGTGGTCAGCGGTATTTGTATCGCCGTAATCTACATTGTCGTGGAAAGCTGGTTGAACGACGCGTCCTCCAACGCCAATCGCGGACGTGTTTTGTCAATCTACATCATCGTGACCAATATCGTCACGATGATTGGACAGCTTTTGGTCAATGCATCAGACACTGTCGGATCGGCTTTGTTTCTGGTGGTTGCGATCCTGATCTGTCTAGCCATTGTGCCGATTAGCCTGACGCCAACACCCGCACCGACGCCAATCCCCTCTGCACGGTTGGACCTGCGCAAGCTCTATACGATTTCACCTGTGGGCGTGGTCGGTTGTCTGGCATCCGGGGCCGCAGAAGGTGCGTTTTGGTCACTTGGGCCTGTCTTTGCGCAGGGACGGGACATGATCACATCCGAGATCGCGCTCTTGATGGCCGCCTTCGTTTTAGGTGGAACCTTGTCGCAGTGGCCGCTGGGGTGGATATCCGACAAGATAGACCGCCGGATCGTCATCAGTGTAGTGTCTTGCGGGACGGTGATTTCAGGTCTGGCCATTGGTTTTGATGCCACAGCATCAGGCGTCCCGATGTTGGCGCTGGCGGTGGCACATGGCGCGCTGATGATCCCAATCTATGCCTTATGCATTTCACATGCCAATGATTGTGTGCCCAATGCGCAAATGGTCGAAACAAGTAGCGGCCTGATCTTGGCCTTTTCGATCGGAGCCACCATCGGGCCTGCGGCCGCATCATTGTTCATGAGCGGCGAACGCGAAGGCGGTCTGTTTTTGTTTATCGGGCTTGTGCTGTTGTTGCTGGGCCTGTTTGCGATCTACCGTCTAGGGGTCGACAAGCGCAAGCGGATCAAGGCAAAGGTGCATTTTGCCGCGACATCTGCGGCGTCACCATCGGTTTTTCCGCTAGAAGATGAGCGGTAGGGAGTCAGCTTTCGGCCAATTCCAATGTGGCCGCAAAGTCCTGATAGTCGTCAATGCAATTGCGTAGCCAATCAGGGTTGTGCCTTGCTTGATGTGTCCGCTGCAAAGCGCACCGGGAAATGGTGACCGCGCCAGCCGGTGTGTAAGGCTGCCCGCGGAATGGGCAGTTCGAACAGGGGGGTTTCGGCAGACCTGCGCCCGGCTGCGATGACATGGTGTCGTGCGGTCAAATCCTTTGCGCAATCAGTGCGATTCCTTGTGCGATTTTCGCGAGCGGAATAGAGGAATACCCAAGCCTGAAGTACTCGGTAGGATGGGCGTCACCGTGAAAGAAGGGTGCGCCGGGCTCTATGACAACACCGTCAGTCAGCAGGTCTTGGGCCAGTGTCTCGGTATCCGTGCCGTCCGGCGCCTTGACCCAGAGGCTTGTGCCTCCGAATTGCGCAGCACCGGCAACGTGCAGACTGGTCTTCCCAATGGCCTCAAGGACAGCTTCGCGCCGCTTTGCGAATTCTCTGCGCATGTCACGGATCAACAGATCATAATGCCCTTGTGCCAAGAAATAGGCTGCTGTCCGCTGCAAATGTCCGGGTGGGTGGCGCAACATCATGGAGCGTAATTCGCGGGCTTCGGCGATGACCCTTTCGGGGCCAACAAGATACCCTAACCGAAGACCGGGAAAGAGGGCTTTGGAAAAACTGCCTGCGTAAAGCACACGCTGGTTCTTATCGATCGCTTTAAGGGCCGGGCTGGGTGGTTCGATGAAGCTCATCTCGAATTCATAGTCATCTTCTACAACGACAAAATCTTGATCCTGTGCTTGCTCAAGCAGCCGCAAACGGCGTTCGCGCGACATTGTGGACCCAGTTGGGGCATGGTGACTGGGTGTCACGAAGACGGCCTGTGTTCCGACCGGTATTTTGTTGGGCGGCAATCCGTACTGATCCACGTCAACCGCCGTGACGTCAGCCCCGCACCATTGCAAGGCTTGCATGGTGTCAGGATATCCCGGATTTTCGCACACTGCTTTCAGCGATCCACGGGTCAGCAGCTCAATCGACAACCATAGCGCATTCTGTGCACCGACAGTGACCAGAACCTGATGCGGATTGGCCGTAATCCCGCGCCGTGGCAGCATCCGCGACAGTATGTAGTTCACGAGTAAAGGATCGTCGGTCGCTTCATTGGTTGCCATCAGATCGAAGTCGCGCTTGCCCAAAGCCTGGCGCGCGCATTCCCGCCAAGCTGTGTGTTTGAAGATCGTGTTGTCCATCTCTCCAAAGACAAAGGGATAGGGCAAGGATCGCCAGTCCTTGGGTTTGATGATGCGCCGACGCCCGGTCAGGTTTTCCGAAAGCGCATTGGCCCAAACGTCACTGTTTTCAACGGGCGCCTGCGTGCCGCCGCGCGGTAGGCGCGGTACCGCACCGGTATCTGCAACGAGGTATCCACTGCGGTCTTGTGGCTCAAGAAACCCCTGAGCGACCAATTCCTGATACGCCAGCGTAACCGTCATACGAGCCACGCCAAGGTGTTCAGCCAGCTTGCGTGACGATGGCATCGCCGTGCCGGGGAACGCCTGTTTTGAAAGGATGGAATTGATGACTGTCTCGCGGATTTGCGTCTGCAACGGCCGCTTCGAAGCGCGATCGAGGAAGAAAACGTCTGGAGCTATGCGAAGTTTTGCCATTGCCCCACCTTCAAAAATATCTGGTCTAAGTCAATAGAAAATCTGGCCCTAACGCAAGATCAAGGAATCCACCTATCGGACACTCAGCTTGGGGGAGACGAGCTTTGACTTTAGGTGGCGCCCCTTGGCGCAAGCAACAATTGGAGGACTTCATGACATTCTTTTCACGGTTTACCACCGTCACGACAGCAGTAGCGGCATCCGTATCGCTCAGCATCGGTGCTGCCCAGGCAGACAACTTCAAAATCGCCGTTGGCGACGGTGCCGGCGGCACACAAGAAGCACTGGGTCTTGCTTTCATCGAAGCACTGGAAGCCAACACAGATCACACAGCATCCTTGTTCCTGAACGGACAGTTGGGTGATGAGCAAGCTACAGTAAACGAGCTGGCCATCGGGACGCTCGACTTCTCGATCCTTGCAATCAACAACGTCACACCGTTCTCGCCCTCCGTTGGCACACTGACATTGCCTTATGTGATCCTGAGCCTTGAAGATGCT
>JBFEQR010000032.1:0-10373 GCA_041549425.1 Yoonia sp.
CGTCATGCGCGGCAGGCAGATCAAGCAACACGATATGCCGGATCACGCGCGCGCCCCGTCCATGATGCGGCGCATCTCGGCGATGGCGGGGGCAAGGCCGCGAAAGATCGCCTCGCCGATAATGAAATGCCCGATATTGAGTTCCATGACCTGCGGCAGCGCCGCAACGGGTGAGACGCAATCATAGGTCAGGCCGTGGCCCGCATGTACCTCTAGCCCCAGATCATGGGCAAAGGCGGCCATATCGGCCAGTTTGCGCAATTCCGCGTCACGGACGTCAAAGCGTCCTTCGGCATGGGCGTCACAATAAGCGCCGGTATGCAGTTCGATCACCTCGGCCCCGATGCGGTGGGCCGCCTCGATCTGGCGCTGGTCAGCGGCGATAAAGATCGACACGCGGCTGCCCGCCTCGCGCAGGGGGGCAATGAAATGGGCCAGCGCGTTTTCCTCGCGGGCGACTTCCAGCCCGCCTTCGGTTGTGCGTTCCTCGCGCTTTTCGGGCACGATGCAAACCGCGTGGGGTTTGTGCCGCAGGGCAATGGCCTGCATTTCCGGCGTTGCGGCCATTTCGAAATTCAACGGCCCGTTAAGGGCCGCCATCAGCCCCTCGATGTCAGCGTCAGAGATATGGCGCCGGTCTTCGCGCAAATGCGCCGTGATACCGTCTGCACCGGCCTCTTCGGCGATGATGGCCGCGCGCACAGGGTCAGGCACAGCACCGCCGCGCGCGTTGCGCACCGTGGCCACGTGGTCGATATTCACACCAAGGCGCAGCTTGCTTGTCATGACAATTCCTTCATTCTGAGGTGTCGCCGCGCGTGGACGGCTTTTTGTTCAACTGTTCAAGTTTTGCGCGCAGGATTTTCTTGCGGCGCATCTGGTAGGCACGGATCACTGGAACAGACAAATAATAGCACACTGTCGCCGTGACCAGTCCGGGCACGATGCCACCGATCAGATAGGGAAAGAAGACATCGTCATAAAAGATCTGCATCCCCCGCCAGTTGATCCGCTCAGAGGTAAAAATCGCGACGATGTTGTGCCAGACATCAATACTGGCCGCGGCGAATTTCTCGCCGAAACCGGCGATCTTGCCGTGCGGGATATCCAACAGCCATGCGCCCAGATTGATCGACACATAGCCAATGGCGGGAAATGTAATCGGATTGCCGAAAAACGTGGCCATCAAGGCTGCAAAGATATTGCCACGGATCAGCCGCGCAATGATTGCGCCAAAGATAAAATGCATCCCGAACATGGGCGTAAAGCACACAAACACCCCCGCCCAGATGCCGCGACTGATCTTTTCAGGCGTGTCCGGCAAGCGGCGCACACGGTGTTTGACGTACTCGAAGGCCCGCCCCCAGCCACCGCGAGGATAGACAAAATCCAGCACGATCCGTCCGATCGCCCGTCTATCCCTGCGCTTGAAAACCAATGGGTCTTACCTTTCTGCGTGCGGCGTGCCCGCGCCCAGCCCTGCCAGTCCGGGGTCCCTGTGCCGCGCGATCGCCGATACGTTGCTTTCCGCCTCGAGCGCCGTTTGCACACGGTGCAAGTGTTCTGCATCGCGCACATCGACTGAAATCAACAACCTAAAATAATCCGGTTTACGGTCAATGAACCGCAGATCAGAGATATTGGCGTTCTGTTCGCCAATCAATGTGCAGATACGCCCCAACACACCTGCATCATTCGCGATAGTGGCGTCAAAGGTGACCGTATTCACGGCAGGGTGATTGCCCTCTTGCCAGCGCAAGTCGATCCAGCGCTCCGGCTGATCCTCATAGTCGGCCAGCGCCTCGCAGTCGATGGCATGGACAACCACACCTTGGCCGCGGAACGTGATCCCCAGAATGCGTTCACCCGGAACCGGCTGGCAGCAGGCGCCACGATGCTGGACCTGATCAGGGGCAAGGCCGACCACCGCGCGTGATTGTTCGATTTCATCGCCCTGATGGGCATCAAGTTCAGGGTAAATGGCGCTCACGACAGAGCGACCCGTGATTTCCGCACTGCCCAGACGCGCCAGCAATTCGTCAACACCGTCAATCGCCAAGGCTTTGGCGGCGGTGCGCAACGCCTTGTCGGTCGCTTTCTTGCCGACGTTTTCAAAGGCCACACGGGCCAACTCACGCCCCAAACGCATGAACCGTTCGCGGTCCTCTTCGCGCAACGACCGCCGGATCGCAGTCTTGGCACGTCCGGTGACGGCGATATCAATCCATGTGGCCTGCGGGGTCTGGCCTTCGGCGGTGATGACCTCGACCGACTGGCCGTTCTTCAGACGCGTCCACAAAGGCACGCGCAGCCCGTCCACCTTGGCCCCGACACAGGCCGAACCGATACGGGTGTGGATGGCAAAGGCGAAATCAATCGGCGTTGCCCCGCGCGGCAGTTTGATGACATCGCCCTTTGGCGTGAAACAGAAGACCTGATCCTGATACATCTCAAGCTTGACCGCTTCGAGAAATTCGTCGTGATCCTGATCGTCGTCCAGCCGTTCGGTCAGTGCCGAAATCCAGTGCACGGGGTCAACCGCAAAGCGGTTTTCGACCCGTTCGCCATTCTTGTAGGACCAATGCGCCGCGACACCTGTTTCGGCCACTTCGTGCATTTCGCGGGTGCGGATCTGGACCTCGACCCGTTTGCCGTCGCGCCCCGAAACGGTGGTGTGAATGGACCGGTAGCCGTTCGTCTTGGGCTGGCTGATGTAATCCTTGAAGCGTCCCGGAACAGCGCGCCAGCGCTGGTGGATCGCGCCCAGCACGCGGTAGCAGTCGGCCTCGGTCGCGACGATCACGCGAAAACCGTAGATATCGGACAGGCGGCTGAACCCCTGATCCTTTTCCTGCATCTTGCGCCAGATCGAATAGGGTTTCTTGGCCCGCCCCATAACGTCGGCGGTGATACCCGCCTTTTCCATCTCGACGCGCATGTCGGCGGTGATCTTTTGCAGCACATCGCCGGTTTCGCGCTGGAGCGTGATAAAGCGGCGGATGATCGAATTGCGGCCCTCGGGGTTGAGGACACGGAAGGACAGATCCTCCAACTCTTCGCGCATCCACTGCATACCCATGCGGCCCGCAAGCGGCGCAAAGATTTCCATGGTTTCGCGCGCCTTTTGCACCTGCTTTTCAGGGCGCATGGATTTGATCGTGCGCATGTTGTGCAGACGGTCGGCCAGCTTGACCAAAGTCACGCGCAAATCCCGCGAGGTCGCCATAAAGAGTTTGCGGAAATTCTCGGCCTGCTTGGTCTGGGTCGAATTCAACTGCAGGTTGGTCAGCTTAGTGACGCCGTCCACCAGTTCGGCGATTTCGCGACTGAACCGCTTTTCCACCTCGGCAAAGGACGCTTTGGTGTCCTCGATCGTGTCGTGCAACAGGGCCGTGAACAGCGTCGCATCATCCAACTGCTGTTCGGCCAGAATGACGGCGACAGCGACAGGGTGGGTGAAATAGGGTTCACCCGAATGGCGAAATTGCCCTTCGTGCATTTCCGCACCAAAGGCAAAGGCGTCGCGCAAAAGCGCCTGATTTGAATTAGGATTATAGGTGCGGACCAGTGCGATGAGATCGTCTGCAGTCGTCATCTGGTCCTGCGCCTATCGGTCCAAGGCCGGCAACCCGACCCTAGCGCTGCCCTTGCGCATCCATCAGCGCACGCAGCAGTTTTTCTTCGGACATATCATCGTCTGCCGGCTTGTCAGGCTCTGCGCCCATCAGCAGGGACATGCTGTCCTCTTCAGGTTCATCAACCTCGATCTGTGTCTGGTTGGCTTCGATCATCCGCTCGCGCAGATCGTCGGCCTGCTGGGTTTCCTCGGCGATTTCGCGCAAGGACACGACAGGGTTCTTGTCGTTGTCACGGTCAACTGTGATCGGGGCACCTGCGGAAATCTCGCGGGCACGGTGTGCGGCAAGCATCACCAGTTCAAAACGGTTTGGAACCTTATCAACACAGTCTTCTACGGTGACGCGGGCCATGGGCGTACTCCAATGGATAAAGAGGGACTTCGCAAGCCGCCTACTTAGTCAGTTCATCCGACATTGACAAGGGGCTGGCGTCTTGGGCGGACTATAAATCCAAAGGACCAATGGGTACAACCGCAGCGCGGTCCGCAGCAGGCAAGTCAGCACAAAGGTTTCTGGCCGTTTTCCCCAACACAGGATGCACCCAATCCGGCGCGATATCGCAAAGCGGGACAAGCACGAAAGCGCGGTCCTGCAAACGCGGATGCGGCAGGATCAGCTCTTGCGGGGCGCTGCGGGTTTGCTCTGCCAACGTAAGATTGCGCCAGTGGTTGTAGGTCGCGATATCGGGTGCAATAGCCGCGCCATAAGCAATGAGATCAATATCCAGCGTCCGCTGCCCCCATCGGGTGGCCCGCACGCGCCCTGCTGCGGCTTCGATCCGGTGCAGCGCGGCCAAAAGTTCGGCGGCAGGCGTTTCGCTCGTGATCGCGATGGCGGCATTCACATAATCCGGCCCCGTGCGTGCCGGAAATGCGGGCGTCGCATATAGCTGGCTACAGCTTGCGGGAGTGCGAGACATTGCCGCAACATCCCTTGCGGCAGTAACAACGGTTTCCCGCGCGTCGCCGAAAACAGAATTGTCATTACTTCCCAGAGCGATGACGCAGTTTTGCACTTTAGTATACATTTAGACACCTTGCCATACAACGCCGACCTATTACATAAATGAAATTCTTTCGCGGTCCTTCATACTCACTGAATGCATCGCACCTGTAAATTGTTTGGAAGGACAATCTATGTTTTATCGTGACGAGCGCTTGGCGCTCTTTATCGATGGCTCAAACCTCTATGCGGCTGCAAAGGCGCTTGGTTTTGACATCGACTATAAACTTCTGCGGCAGGAATTCATGCGTCGCGGAAAAATGCTTCGCGCGTTCTATTACACTGCATTGCTGGAGAATGATGAGTATTCACCAATCCGCCCGCTGGTTGACTGGCTGAACTACAACGGGTTCACAATGGTGACCAAACCCGCCAAGGAATACACCGACAGCATGGGCCGCCGGAAGGTGAAGGGAAACATGGATATCGAACTGACCGTCGATGCCATGGAACTTGCACCCCACGTGGACCACGTCGTCCTGTTTTCCGGCGACGGCGACTTCCGCCCACTCGTCGAATCGCTGCAGCGCAGCGGTGTGCGGGTGTCGGTTGTTTCGACGATTCGCAGCCAGCCCCCGATGATCGCGGACGAACTGCGGCGTCAGGCCGATAATTTCATCGAACTGGACGAACTGCGCGACGTTGTCGGGCGACCCGTCCGCGAGCCGCGCTATGACGCGGACAACGGTGCGGTAACGCAAGACGCATAAATGCGCTGCCGGACGCGGTGCAGCAATGTGCCTCGCCCGGCAATCCGCATCTGACGCTGGACCTGCCTGCGTCAAACCCTTACCTCTGGGGTGACAGCCGGAGCATGCGATGACCAAAAAACCCCTCACCCTTTATCTTGCCGCCCCGCGCGGGTTCTGCGCGGGCGTGGACCGCGCGATCAAGATCGTCGAAATGGCCTTGGAAAAATGGGGGGCACCCGTCTATGTGCGCCACGAAATCGTGCACAACAAATTCGTGGTGGACAGCCTACGCGACCAAGGCGCGGTCTTTGTCGAAGAACTGGACGAATGCCCCGATGACCGCCCCGTGATCTTTTCCGCCCATGGTGTGCCCAAGGCCGTGCCCGCTGCCGCAGCAAAGCGCGAAATGATCTATGTCGATGCCACCTGCCCTTTGGTCAGCAAAGTCCATATCGAGGCGCAGCGCCATTCCGACAACGGTCTGCAAATGATCATGATCGGCCACGACGGGCATCCCGAAACAGTCGGCACCATGGGGCAGTTGCCCGAAGGCGAGGTTCTGCTGGTCGAAACTGTCGCTGATGTGGCCACCGTGCAGGTGCGTGATCCCGCCCGACTGGCCTTTGTGACGCAAACCACCCTGTCGGTCGATGACACCGCCGATATCGTCGCCGCCCTTTATGATCGGTTCCCCGCCATCGTCGGACCGCACAAGGAAGACATCTGCTACGCCACAACCAACCGGCAAGAGGCGGTCAAGGCGATGGCCCCCAAATGCGACGCGATGCTGGTCGTGGGTGCGCCGAATTCGTCCAACTCCAAACGACTGGTCGAGGTTGGCGCGCGGGCTGGTTGCAACTATGCGCAACTGGTGCAACGGGCGACCGACATCGACTGGCGCGCGCTTGAGGGGATCACATCCATGGGGATCACCGCCGGTGCATCTGCCCCCGAAGTCCTGATCGCCGAGGTGATCGACGCCTTCAAGGAGCGCTATGACACCACGGTCGAAATGGTTGTAACCGCCGAAGAAAACGTCGAATTCAAAGTGCCGCGCATCCTGCGCGAACCCGCCTGATCATCAGTCCAGATGCGAAACAAGAAGTCCTGATCAAAATGCTGAACCCCAAACTGTCGATCCTCTTTCCGGCCCTCTGGTCGTGCCCGATGGCTCCAACAGCATGAACCAGATACCCCGATCCGCTTTGATCCTTGGCCTTGCAGGGCTGATCCCGTTCCTTTGGGGGGCGCTGACCGTCACCGTGCCGTCGCTGGCGCTATGGGGGCAATCGAATTTGGGCGGGCGGTTCATCGGGCCATATGTCCAGCTTTTCTATGGCGCAGTGATCCTGTCGTTCATGTCGGGCGTTCTTTGGGGGTTTGCGACGAAGGCCACAGGGCAAACGGCAACGGCAGGATATATCCTTTCGGTCATCCCTGCACTTTGGGCGTTCTTCATGACGGGCGGCGGGCCAACCACGGCAGGGGTGAACCTGATCGTCGGGTTTCTGGGGCTTTTGATGCTGGATTGGCATTTCTGGAAACTGGGGCTGGCACCGGCATGGTGGATGCACCTGCGCGGGTTGCTGACGGCGGTCGTGGTTCTGTCGTTCCTGCCACTGGTCCTTTGACGATGCCCGACGCCAAGACCATTGCCCTTTATAATCGCAAGGCCGCCGACTATGCCGATGGCTTTGCGTCGGACGCGCCCGACAAGACGCTGCAAGCCTTTATCGCCCTGATGCCAAAAGGCGGGCGGGTGCTGGATCTGGGCTGCGGTCCGGGAATGGCCTCTGCACATATGCGCGACGCCGGACTGGACCCCGATCCTGTGGATGCCTCTGAAGGGATGATCGCACTGGCGCACGAGCGCTTTGACTTGCCCGCGCGGCTGGGAACCTTTGACGACATCGCAGGCGATCGGGTCTATGACGGGATCTGGGCCAACTTCAGCCTGCTGCACGCCCCCCGCCCTGACCTGCCGCGCTATTTCGCAGCGCTTGGCAAGGCGACCAAAGCAAACGGGGTGATCCACGTCGGTATGAAAACCGGCGAAGGCAGCCAGCGCGACGCGATGGACCGGCTTTATACCTTTGTGACTGTCAGCGAATTGCAGACACTGCTGGAAAACGCTGGTTTCGCGGTCATCCACACCCACGAAGGGGCAGAGCGCGGCATGGCTGGCACCATTGATCCTTTTGTCATCATGCGGGGACGCAAACATGCCTGAGCTTTTTGCGTATACAGACGGCGCCTGCTCGGGCAATCCGGGTCCGGGGGGATGGGGCGCGCTGCTGGTTGCCCGCGAAGGGGGCAAAGTGGTGAAAACCCGCGAACTGAGCGGCGGCGAAGCCGAAACCACCAACAACCGCATGGAACTGCTGGCTGCAATCACGGCGCTTGAAACGCTGGAGCGGCCAACTGCGGTGACGGTTGTCACCGACAGCGCCTATGTCAAGGACGGCATTACCAAGTGGATTCACAGCTGGAAACGCAACGGCTGGAAGAAAAAGGGCGGCTTGAAGAATGTGGACCTTTGGCAACGGCTGGACGCCGCTGCCGCGCGTCACAATGTGACATGGGAATGGGTCAAAGGACACGCAGGACACCCCGAAAACGAAAAGGCCGATGAACTGGCCCGCGCAGGCATGGCGCCCTTCAAGGCCTAGCAAGCGGCGTGCGGACCCAAACTTTCTAGAAAGTTTGGGCGCAAGTTCTGTGCGAGGAATTGGCGCCCTAGCCGACCTTCAGAACAATCTTGCCGATATGCGCGCTGCTTTCCATGCGGGCATGGGCGTCGGCGGCCTCTGCCAAGGCAAATTCGCTGTCGATGACAGGGGCGATTCTGCCCGCACTGATCAACGGCCAGACCTGCGCGCGCAGCGCGTCAGCGATCCGCGCCTTGGCCAGATCGGATTGCGGCCGCAACGTTGATCCCGTAACGGTCAGGCGTCGTGTCATCAGTTGCACAAGGTTCAACTCGGCCTTTGGCCCTTGCAGAAATGCAATCTGCACCAAAGTTCCGTCATCCGCCAAAGCCTTGATATTACGCTGGATATACGGGCCCCCGACCATATCAAGGATCAGATCGGCCCCGCCCAGCGCTTGCATTTTTTCTACAAAATCGTCTTCACGGTAGTTGAACGCAGCTTCAGCACCCAAGTCTTCGCAGACGGTGCATTTTTCGGCCGATCCTGCGGTCGCAAAAACACGCGCGCCAAAGGCTTTGGCCAGTTGGATCGCCGTTGTGCCGATCCCCGAACTGCCCCCGTGGACCAGAAACCGCTGCCCCGCTTGCAGTCCGCCGCGCATGAACAAGTTTGACCAGACGGTAAAGAACGTCTCGGGCAGGCAGGCGGCTTGTTGCAGGCTCAACCCCCAAGGCACCGGCAGGCAGTGGGCGGCTGGTGTGGCCACATATTCCGCATACCCCCCACCGGGAAGCAGCGAGCAAACCTGATCGCCGACCTTGACAGAAGACACACCGGCACCGCAGGCCACAACCTCGCCCGAGGCCTCAAGACCCGGCAGGTCGCTGGCCCCTTTGGGTGGATTGTAAAGGCCCGCACGTTGCAGCGCATCGGGACGGTTCACACCGGCATAGGCCACTTTGATGATCACCTGATCATGTGCGGGTTCCGGCATCGGACGGTCGGTCAGTTGCAACACATCCGGCCCGCCGGGTTTTGAAATCTCGATTGCCTGCATTGGTTTGCCTTCTTATTCCGGGTCCCGCCACATGCCGGGCAGGTCCACATCTGGCACTTTTGACGGCGCATGAATAGAGGAAGTCATGCGCCCAAGCGTCTTGGCGAAGGGTTTCAGCAAGGGATTTTCCTTTGCCTGCGCCTTGAACTTCTCGAACTGCATCACATTGTCGATGCGGCGGTCGATAAAGGCATCGGTGGCCTGCATATCCAGACTGTCGTCACCCAGCCAGAACAGCACGACCGAACTGTAAACACCCGACAGGGTCAGACGCTTGGTGTACCAGTTCACGTCGCGCGACGTGTCGCCCAGCGCATTCCAGATCGCATCCGCCGTCCCCCAGATCAGTGCGGCCCCGTCGGGCGCCATATGCGGCAGGGCAAAAAGGGCGGTGCCACGGCGCACGGCCTCTTTGTCATCAACAGCGCGGATGCGCAGACGGATGGCATGGGCGACCTTGTCGCGAAACCGCATGTCGGTCAGGTCGGCATCTTTTAGGGCGGCAATCATGGCCGCGTCACCGCGTTTGTGAAAGGCAATCGCCAGATCAACAGCACCGCGCGGACACGCTGTCTTTGCGACGGCGGGGTCAATCCCGCTGTCGTGCAGGGCCGCGGAAAAGGCAGCGGCGGACCAGCCGTCAAAGGCCACATGCGGCAGCGCTGCGTCCAATAACTGGTCGACAATCGGGTCAATCGGGGCTTGCGACATGACGTTTCTCCTGTAGCACCGGGACTCGACAA
This sequence comes from Yoonia sp., assembly GCA_041549425.1. Lineage (GTDB taxonomy): Bacteria > Pseudomonadota > Alphaproteobacteria > Rhodobacterales > Rhodobacteraceae > Yoonia. The sequence continues at coordinate 9,784 of JBFEQR010000032.1, forward strand.
CCTAGCCCGCCTTTGCTATGTGGCCACTTCCTGCAATTTTTGCAAATCCAACTTAGAGAGGTGGTGAAAACCACATGCAGGTTAGTGTTCGTGATAACAACGTCGATCAGGCGTTGCGTGCTCTGAAAAAGAAGCTCCAGCGTGAGGGCGTTTTTCGTGAAATGAAGCTCAAGCAGCATTTCGAAAAACCGTCCGTGCGTAAAGCGCGCGAGAAAGCAGAAGCTATCCGTCGTCAGCGCAAGCTGGCACGTAAGAAGCTTCAGCGTGAAGGTCTGCTTTAAGCACCTTCCGACGTTACGATCTGAACCTCCGCCCGAGCAATCAGGCGGGGGTTTTTCTTTGGGCGGGAAATGGGTCCGGTTTCAGCAGGGTGCGCGGGTGGGGATGCTCATAGCTAACGCAGCGAAGGTCCGGTGTGAGGCCAAACCTTCGTTTACATCCCTATCCGTTGCTGCCGCGCAATACGGACAATGCGACCGACACCTGGTGCCCGGTAACCCCGACGCTGGCCGGCAACAGCAGCAACACATGGTTCAACTGGTCATGGACCAACAGCGGCACGTATAACGCTCCGCGTCACCGTACGACAG
>JBFEQR010000033.1:0-10353 GCA_041549425.1 Yoonia sp.
GCCGTTTGGGTGCGCGAGGTTCTGGCGGCCTATGACATCAACGACACGGCCCGCATTGAGTTGCTGGCCCAGCCGCGCGTGCTGGGGCATGTGTTCAATCCGGTGTCGTTCTGGCTGTGCTTTGATGCAGGCGATATTCTGCGCACAGTCATTGCAGAGGTTACCAATACCTTTGGCGACCGCCATTCCTATCTGTGCCGCCACGATGACGGGCACGCGATTACCAAGGCTGACACGTTGGTGGCGCAAAAGCTCATGCATGTGTCGCCATTTCAGCCGGTTGAGGGGGGGTATACCTTCCGCTTTGACATACAGCCGGACAGCATCGGCATCTGGATCGACTATTCGCGCGGCAACGGGGGGCTGATTGCGACCCTGACGGGGCAGCGCAAACCGGTCACCAACGGGGCGATCCTGCGCGCCGCACTGCGCAGGCCGTTCGGTTCGCGGCGCGTTCTTGCGCTGATCCACTGGCAGGCGATCAAGCTTTGGTGGAAGGGCGCAACGTTCCGCTCGCAACCCAAGCCACCATCCGAAGAGGTCAGCAGGTGAAAGCCCTTGCAGAGCGCTTGCCTGCCTACACGGTCTTTGCGGCCGTCCTGTCGGGTGCCGGCCTGCCGATCTATATCTATGCACCGAAATACTATGCCGACACCTTCGGGGTCAGCCTGACTGCGTTGGGCACCTTGCTGTTCGCGATGCGCCTGTTTGACATGATCCAGGACCCCGTTCTGGGATGGATCAGCGAACGCCTGCGCGGCAGCAAAAAGATCGCGATCACGCTGGGCGCTGCTGTCATGGCAGTGTCGATGATCGGGCTTTTTGCCATCGCGCCGCCGATCAACCCGCTTTGGTGGTTCGGGATCACCGTGACCGGCCTGTTTACCGCATTCAGCTTTCTGACCATCAATTTCTACGCCCAAGGGATCAGCAAGGCAGGCGATGACCCGCAAGGGCACGTGCGGCTTGCCGCGTGGCGCGAAAGCGGCGCGCTTTTGGGGGTCTGCATTGCCGCTATTGTCCCGACTGTCTTGATCGGGGTCGTCGCCGACCCCTTTGCTGCCTTCGCCTTTGGTTTTGCCGCCGTCACAATGATTGCAGCCTTTTTCATGTGGCCCGAATGGAAAGGCCGCACCGATCACGAACCATCCCGCATCGGCGTGATCCTGCACGACGCAACGGCGCGCAAGCTGCTGATACTGGCCCTTGTGAACGCAACGCCGCTGGCGGTGTCATCGACGCTTTTCCTGTTTTACGTCGAAAGCAAACTGGGCGCTGCGGGGTGGGAAGGACCACTGTTGGTGCTGTTTTTTCTGGCCGCTGCGTGTTCTTCGCCGATCTGGTCGGCCCTTGCCAAACGCTTTGGCGCCAAGACTGTTTTGCTTTGCGCGATGATCCTTGCTGTGGTGTCATTTGCCTACACGCTGACTTTATCACCCGGTGATGTGATCCCCTTTGCCGTGATCTGCGTATTAAGTGGAGCAACCATCGGGGCGGACCTTACTCTTTTGCCCGCGATGTTCGCGAAACGAATGGCCGCAATCTCGCCCAACGGGGGGCAGGGGTTCGGTCTTTGGAATTTGGTGAACAAGTTCACGCTTGCCTTCGCCGCGGTGGTTTTGCTGCCGTTACTTGAACAATCCGGCTTTGAGGCAGGGGCAACCGATTTGTCCGCCCAAGCCATTGCGATGCTGACGGCGCTTTACGCGCTTGTGCCTTCGCTTTTGAAACTTGTGGCTATCGGCTTGCTGATCGCCACAAAACTTGAGGACTGAACGATGTCGTTTATGACCTACATTCTGATCGCGGCGGCCCTGATATTGGTCGCTGTCTCGTTAAGGACACGCTATCTGTCGTTCTGGGCGCAAAAGTCGGATGACTATAACGATGGCCCGATCTTTGACATTCGCGAACGCTTTAACGGACCCATCGCCTGCGAGGGCGTGATCTACGGCCCCACCGGCAAAGTGACATCGCGGTTTGTGGCGGATTTCGAGGCCTCATGGAACGGCAACGTCGGCACGATGCGCGAGGTGTTCCACTATGACAGTGGTCAGGTGCAGGAACGTGAATGGACACTGACGCTGGGCAACGACGGCCGGATCAAGGCAGAGGCACCCGATGTCGTCGGCACCGGCTCAGGCCAGCAGCAGGGGTCGGCGGTCCTGCTGAATTACCGGATCAAACTGACAGAGGAAGCAGGCGGGCATGCGCTTGATGTGACGGACTGGATGTATCTGATGTCCAACGGGTCGATCATGAACCGTAGCCAGTTCCGCAAATTCGGCATCAAGGTTGCCGAACTGGTGGCGACCATGCGCCCCAAAGACAAAGCCTACGCAGGAGAATAACCGTGAAGAATTGGCAGGGAAAACGATACTGGCTTGTCGGCGCAAGCGAAGGTTTGGGCCGCGAAGTGGCCTTTTGCCTGTCCCGCGCAGGGGCCGAGGTGATCGTCTCCGCCAGATCAGAGGATCGCTTGCAGGAACTGGTCGCCGAATTGCCCGGTAAGGCATCCTATGTCACTGTCGATGTCACCGACCGCGCAGCTGTCGAAGCTGCCGCCAAAAAGATCGGCACGATTGACGGCGTTGTCTATCTGGCTGGCGTCTACTGGCCGATGAAAGCGCAGGAATGGGATAACGAAAAAGCCGACATGATGGGCGAGGTGAATTTCCTTGGCGCCTCGCGCGTGGTGGGATCGGTGATTAAGGATATGGTTGCAAAGAACGCAGGTCACATTGTGCTTGTCGGCTCTTTGTCGGGTTTCCGCGGTTTGCCCGGCGCGATCGGCTATTCCTCATCCAAGGCGGGCATGATGTCGCTGGCGGAGTCCATGCAGGCCGACTTGCGCACCTCGCCGATCAATGTCCAACTGATCAATCCAGGCTTCATCAAGACACGGCTGACGGACAAGAACGACTTTAACATGCCATTCATCATGTCCCCGCAGGACGCCGCGAAAGAGGTGTTCGAACATATGAACACCGACAATTTCAAGAAAAGCTTTCCGATGCTGTTCTCATGGGTGTTCCGCCTGTCGCAGTTCATGCCCGACTGGATGTATTACCGGCTATTCGGGGCGAAATAGGCGCGCGACCGTCGGCGTTGCCCTGACCCCCGATGCGGGCTAGGCTGGCCCCATGAAACATGTCCCCAAAGAAAACACCGATGACGCGCTTATTCAGGAATTCCTGAACAAAGGCGGCAAGGTCAGCGTTGGCAAAACCAAACCCCCCGCAGCAGAGCTGGGTTTGAGCAACAACCAATGGAACAACAAGCTGACCAAAGAAGAAAAAGCCGCGCGCGACAAAAAGTGAATCTCTGGCGAAAGACTTGCGCCAGATCAATGTAACCGCAGGCCTTCGCTTTAGGATGACCTCCAAGGAGGACGCGCTATGCTACCTATTTCTGCAGATAAAATCGCCGAAGTCATTATTCTGGCCCGCGAACTGGACCGCGCCGAGAATGAGTTCGACGGCTTCGTGAACCAGTTGGCAGAGGATGAAAAGGCTGGACTGGTCGCCGTTTTCTGGATCGGGCGCGGCAGCTTTGACGCTGATGATCTTGACGAGGCGATTTCCACCGCATCCAACGAGGCCACCACACCAACCGCCGAATACCTCAAAGGATCACCACATCTGGCCGATCACCTTGAAGCCGGAATGGAAGCGCTCGGGCTTGATCCGACAGACGCGGAAGACGATCTTTACCGGACCGTCTAGGGTGGAAAGACCTCCGCGTTAGTCCCAGTCAACCAAAGGCCCGATCGGGATGATCCCCAAGGGGTTCCGCTTTTCGCTCGCGCTGAAATAGCCGCGTTTGTAGATATCGAAGCGCACGGTCCCGGCCACGCCGTCCATGTGATAGATGCGCTTGGCATAGGGCCACAGATGCGCATAGTCCGACAGCTTTTTCAGATTGCACCGAAACGCATAGTGATAGGCCACATCGAACCGCGCCAGCGTCGGAAACAGACGCACATCCGCTTCGGTGAACCGGTCGCCGCACAGGAAAGCATTTTCGGCCAGATGCGCGTCAATCCTGTCCAATGTGGCAAAGACGGCATGCGCTGCTTTCTCGCAAGCGGCTTGCGTCGTGGCAAAGCCCGCACGGTAGACGCCATTATTGACCGTATCATAGATCAGTGTGTTCCAGTCATCGATGTCGGTGCTCAAATCTGCGGGATAAAGCGCAAGACCGTCGAAACACTGGCCAAACATGCGCACGATATCGGCGGATTCATTGCTGACCATCCGGCCCTGAACCTTGTCCCACAGAACAGGAACGGTCAGGCGGCCCGTGTATTTCATGGGATCGCGGGTATAGACCTCGTGCAGGGCGCGGACGCCAAGCAGCGGATCACCAAAAGCGCCATCGGCATCGAAAACCCAGCCCTGATCGGTCCGGTTCGGACAGGCATATGACACGGTGATATCCGTCAGCCCCATAATCGCGCGGGTCAGCAGTGCGCGGTGCGCCCATGGGCAATTCCACGCCACAAACAGATGATACCGTCCGGCATCAGCCGGAAACCCCGCGTCGCCGATCCGGTTGCGCACTGTGCTTTGGCTGCGTTCCCATTCACCCGAGGGAAGCGTCTTTGTGACATCGTCGCCTGCATGGTAAACGCCCTCGATCATATACCCCATCAGGCGGTCGCCCTGTCAAACCAGTCCTGCGCGCGCCCCCAGACCCCCTGACCAATGTGGTCCAGCGTCAAAAGATGCGGCAAAAGCTGTTCGGCGAAATCCTCGCTGCTTTCGGCGGGCAGCATGGATGGCAGGTTGTCGATCGCCGTGACATCAAGCACCGGCTGGTCATGCACCCTCAAGGCGGGCGCATCCCACGTGGTGGTCCGGTCGTAAACCTTGATCGGTGAAAAATCACTGTCGGGGTCACAGGCAATGTCGCCAATCACCGACAGTTTGCGCATCGCTGTCTTGGCACTGGCGGGCACGAAAACCGGCGTGCCGGGGCGCGCAAGAATACAGTTCAAAAAGATATCGTGCTGCAACACCTCCGGAAACGGCCCCCCCGAGGCGGTTTCGGCCATATCCCATTTGGTCGTCGCCACACCCATCGCCTGACACAGATCAGCCGCACCGCTGCCGACGCGCCCCAAAGCACCGATAATCAGCGCGGTCGGGCGGCTGGAGCCAAGCGCCACAAGCTCTTGCTGCAGGGCCATCAAAAGGTGGTTCGCGCTGGGATAGGCATGCACCGCCCCCGCCTGTTTGCCGTGTTGCTGGGCCAGCCAGCACATCAGCGCCACAGCCGCACCGGCATAGCCCGCCCAATAACCAAAGGCCGCAACCCGCCGCCCGTCGGCGTCGGTCAGATACTCCAGATCGAGCAAGGTGCCACCACCGGCCTTGAACCGGTCCAGCAGCACCTGCCCCGCCGGTTGTCCCTTGTAGGCATGACCGAACATGATGTGCCGGTGCCGAAGCGGCGTGCCATCTTCGGGCAATTCCTTAAGCCCGAAGATAATCGCGTCATCGGGGGCATCGGGCCACGAAAATTCGGGCGCGATATCACAGCCCGCAGCGCGGTAATCGGCAATAGGCAGAATACGCTGGCGGCTTTCCTCGACCGTGACGCGATAGCCAGCGGCCAAAAGTTTCGCCGCCCCTTGTGGTGTCACGCCTACCCGTTCTTCATGCGCGCGGCTTTCGGCGCGCACCCAGATATGTGTCATTACAACATCCCTTTTTCGTAAACCGCCTGCACCGCCCGACGGGTGTTCATCTGATGCTGGAACGCCGCCAGTCGGGGGTAGTGCTGGATATCCACGCCATCGCCCGGCAGCCACGACAGCACCACATAAAGGTAGGCATCCGACAAGACTTCAAGCTGGCCCACAGGATACGGCAGGCTGGGCAGATATTCTTCCAGATATGCGCAGCATTCGGCCATGCACTGCGGCACCTTTCGCTTCATGTCATCGAATGAACTTTGCTGATCCGCCCAGCGCTCGCCTCTGACCCCATGGGCATGGTGAGGGTGCATGGTGGCGTTCAGATATGAAATTAGCTCGCGCATCTTGGCGGCGGCAAAAGGATCGTCAGGCACCAGCGCGGGGGCAAGATATTCGATGATCGCGGGGGTTTCGGTCAGAATACCCTGCGGCGTTTCCAAGGCGGGGACGCGTGATTTGGGATTAATCTCGCGGTAGGCTGCGGTGGTTTGTTCGCCACTGGCGAAATCAACGCGCACCAAGGTGCAATCAATACCGGTTTCTTCGAGAATGATAGCAACCGCGACCGAGATCGTGCGCGGGGCGTAATAAAGCTTCAGCATGGCAGGTCCTTCAATAATGGGTCTTGGCGTGCGCCCGATCCGCCTGATCAAGATGCGGGATCGCGTTGAAACTGGCAAGGATCGGCCCCTGCGGGATCACATGCACACGGTGCAGCGAACTGTTCAGAATGGGCAAAAGCACATGCGCCATACGGGTCGGATCAAGGTCCAGCAGATGCCGGATGATCATCCCGATCACCCCGCCCGAGGTCACACACAGCACACGCACACCCGGTTGTGCCGCCTCTTGCAGCACCGATGTCACGCGTTCCTCAAAGGATGCAAAGGTCTCGACGCCTCTGATCTCGGCGCGGTGCCATGCTTGCATGACTTGGGGCACATGGGCTGCGAACTCTTCCGGTCCCGGAAACGGGACGCCGTGGACGTCCTGCAAGGATTGCCCGAGGTTAAAGTAATCCATCTCGTTCAGGCGCGGATCAATCAGGGGGGCGTCATAGCCCAGCCCTGCCGCGGTTTCGCGGTGGCGGCGCAGGCTGCCCGATATCACCTTGTCAAACGGGCCTTCGCGGTCGCGCAGATAATCCCCCAGCCAACGGGCCTGTTGATGGCCCAGATCGGACAGCCGGTCATAGCTTTCTTCGTCCGTTGCGCCGGAATTGGCCTGCCCGTGCCTGACTAAAACAACTTCGCCCATCTGCGTCCTCCAGCTCTGCACAAGGGGTACGCAGCCCGGGCAGGCTTGGCAACGCCCATTGCACAGAGGTTTTTTGTCGCGCGGGTTTGGTCATCACTTGTTAAGCCCAAGCTGGCATGGGACTATCAGGGCAAAAGAGCAGCACAAAAACAACAGGGTTCAGCACGTGTCCACGGCCACACTTTTGCGTGACGTTTTCGGCTTTGATGACTTCCGCCCCGGCCAGCAAGAAATTGTTGAAGCCGTGGTTGACGGCCAGAATGCGCTTGCGATCATGCCCACGGGTGGTGGCAAGTCGTTGTGTTTTCAATTGCCTGCGCTGGTGCGTGGTGGTGTCACGGTTGTGATTTCACCCCTGATTGCGCTGATGCGCGATCAGGTGCGCGGATTGCGCGAGGCAGGTGTCGATGCAGGCGCGCTCACCTCTGGCAACACCCCCGAAGAAACCGATGCCGTCTGGGACGCACTGGAAGCAGGCACGCTGAAGCTTTTGTATATGGCGCCAGAACGCCTTGCCTCTGGCGGGACGATCAACATGCTGCGCCGTGCGGGCGTCAGCCTGATTGCCGTGGATGAGGCCCATTGCGTCAGCCAATGGGGCCATGATTTCCGCCCCGATTACCTGCGTATCGGCGAGCTTAAGCGCACGCTGGATGTGCCCTTGGCCGCCTTTACTGCAACCGCCGATGCCGAGACCCGTCAGGAAATCGTCGAAAAGCTTTTTGGCGGCGTCCAACCTGCCACCTTCCTGCGCGGTTTTGACCGCCCCAACATCCACCTTGCTTTTGCCGTCAAGGACGGGCCGCGGGGCCAGATCCTCAACTTTGCCGCTGCCCGCAAGGGTCAGTCCGGCATCGTCTATTGCGGCACACGCGCCAAGACCGAAACGCTGTCCAAGGCCCTGAACGAGGCAGGACACCGCACCTGCCACTATCACGGCGGGATGGAAGCCGAAGACCGCCGCATCGTCGAACGCCGTTTCCAGCAAGAGGACGGGCTGATCGTCTGCGCCACGGTCGCCTTTGGTATGGGCATCGACAAACCCGATATCCGCTGGGTCGCGCACGCCGACCTGCCAAAATCGATCGAGTCCTATTATCAGGAAATCGGTCGCGCCGGACGCGACGGGGGGCCTGCGGAAACGCTGACCCTGTTCGGGCCGGACGACATTCGCTACCGCCGCCAACAGATCGACGAAGGATTGGCCCCGCCCGAACGCCGCGCAGCAGATCACGGACGCCTGAACGCCCTTCTGGGACTGGCCGAGGCGTTGCGCTGCCGCCGTCAGAACCTGCTGGAGTACTTTGGCGAAAGCCCCGGACCCTGCGGCAATTGCGATCTATGCGACAAGCCGGCAGAGGTCTTTGACGGCACCACGGCGGTGCGCATGGCACTATCGGCGGCGCTTCGGACAGAAGAATGGTTTGGCGCGGGTCATCTGATCGACATTCTGCTTGGCAATGCCACCGACAAGATCCAGCAGCGCGGCCATGACAGCCTGCCCACCTTTGGCGTCGGCAAGGAGTATGACAAACGCCAATGGCAGGCGATTTTCCGACAGATGATGGGCCATGACCTGCTGCGCCCCGACCGCGACCGCCACGGTGCCCTGCGCATGACCGAACACGCGCGGCCCATTCTGCGGGGCGAGGCTACGATCGAATTGCGCCGCGACACGATCAAGGCCGCGCGCGGATCGGGGCCAAAGGTGCGTATGCTGGTCAGCGAAGAGGACGCGCCGCTGTTGTCGGCCCTCAAGGCCAAACGGCGCTATCTGGCCGAACAGGCCAATGTGCCCGCCTATATCATTTTCAACGACCGCACCCTGATCGAAATGGCCGAAAAGCGGCCCATGACACTGGACGACATGGCGCATATCGGCGGGGTAGGTGCCAAAAAACTGGAAAACTACGGCCGTGATTTCCTTGCCGTCATCGCGGGCGCCGTGGAAGACGTCCACCCGATGCGGCGCAAACTGGCGGGCCGCGACGAAGGCGCGCTTTACGACCGGCTGATGGAGGTGCAGGCGAACCTCAACCGTGGTCCACACGGGGTCGACAAACCGATGAGCTGCTCTGCGTCCATGCTGGCCAAGGTGGCGCAGTTGCGCCGTGCGGATATGGACAATCTGACGCGGCTGATCGGCGACAAATACGCCGAACGCTTCGGAGAGGCGTTTCTGGAAGTGCTGGAAGGGGGCTGAAGCCCTTATTGCACGGCCTTGATCGCAGGATAGGATGCGCGGAACGCTTTGTAGGCATCGTCGCATGCACTGCGCAACGCAGGGACGGGATCAATCGTTTCCCTGATCTCGGGCGCGCGCAGAATGCTGTCGGGATTGGCACCGGTTGCGGCAATCATACCCAGTCGCGCCGCCCCGACCGCCGCGCCGAAATCGCCACCGACAGGCAAGGCCAGCGGCACATCAAAAACCGTCGCGATCAGACGCAGCCAATATCGCGACGCCGTCCCCCCTCCCGTGGCCAGAAGCCTGTCAAAGGAAACCCCTGTGGTGATCAACGCCTCAAGACTGTCACGCAAACCGAAAGCCACGCCTTCCAGAACGCTTTGCGTCAGGTCTTTACGGGATGTGGCCGTTGAAAGACCGGTAAAGCTGCCGCGGATATCGGCGTCATTGTGCGGTGTCCGTTCGCCAGACAGATAAGGCAGGAACCGGACGCCCGACGGTTTTTTCAAATCCTCGCCCAAGGCACCGGTCAGGTTTGCAGGACTGTCACCTGTGATGCGGGACAGCCAGTTCAGGCTATCGGTCGCCGCAAGCATAACACCCATCTGATACCACCGGTCCGGCACCGCGTGACAAAAGGTATGCAAGGCCGTTTCCGGCGCGGGTTGATACCCGTTGCGCGCCGCCAAAAGCACGCCTGACGTGCCCAGCGACACAAGGCCCTGTCCTTCCTCGATCGCTGCAATCCCGCAGGCCGTCGCTGCATTATCTCCGGCACCACCGGCCACGGTGACAGGCTGCGACAATCCCCATTTCTGCAACAGGGCGGGCCGCAACTGTCCGGCCGCTTCGCTTCCCTCGACCAGGCGGGGCATCTGGTCAGGGCGCATTCCGCCAGCTTCCAACAAGGTCTTTGACCAACACCTTTGCCCGACATCAAGCCACGATGTGCCCGCGCTGTCGGACATGTCCGACACATAGTCCCCTGTCAGAAAGAAGTTCATGAACCCCGCAGGCAGCAGGACCTTGGCCACCTTGTCAAAAACCTCGGGTTCGTTTTCACGCAGCCACAGCAGCTTGGGCGCGGTAAATCCCGGAAAGACGATATTGCCGGAAAGCGCGCGCACCTCCGGCATGTTGTCCAGCATCGCCGCTTCGGCGTGGGCGCGTGTGTCGTTCCACAGGATGCAGGGGCGCAAAACCTCGC
>JBFEQR010000034.1:0-10281 GCA_041549425.1 Yoonia sp.
GGGACCACCTTCGGCAACACGGCGCGCGGCGGCATGGGCCAGTTCATTGGGCTTGCCGACGATGAAAGTGTCAAAGGTAAAACGGGCATCCAGCGGCGAACCGGAGTTGTCGCGCGGGGTAGCGGTTTTTGACGTCGCTTTGGCCTTGGCAGGGGCTGGCATTTGCGATGGCACGCGAAAGCGCAAGCGCTGGACCTCTTGGCCCGCTTTGTTCATCTGATAGATGATCTGATCACCAAAGTTCTGGGACACGTAATTGCCAATAAAATTCGTTGGCACGTCAAATACAGCAACACCGTCGTTCAGTTGGGCAAATTCCAGCGGCGCAATCCAGCTGGAGTAATTGCTGGAACCCACTGTTCCCTTCAAAGCCTGTAACACATTCGCCCAAATATCGTTGGTCATCACGACTGTCTGTCCCCTCACACAATGCCAATACTACTGATGCTGCCCGCACCAACGCCACATCGCCCGAGACAAAACAACTGTCACGCCCGGGTTGCCCATCCCGAGCGGGTTGTCTTTTATCTATTGCCGTAATTACAGCACCATCCATTGTCCAAATAGACATCAGGCGGCACCAAATGGCAGCAGTACAGGGTCACAAGCCGCAGCCATCACCAAGGAGCAGCCCCCGATGCCAGCGCAGACACAACGTGGAAAAGACGCCGCGTGTTGCCACGGTTTGCCCGTCCACCATCGCATAAGGTCTACCATCCTACATCGACTATGCCGCTACGCCTGACGGGTGCGCACTGTCTTTGTATGATGCCAATCCCCTCATGTCCCCCCGGAACGATGTGAATCGCATCGCTAAGCTAGTAAGGCGTTCGGGCCTGCTTCAACATAACATCGCGCTTGACTCATAGATTGCCGGAAAAGAATCTCTTGGCCTGCTGAATTGCCACAATTTCTGCGCAGCCTCACAACACCTGAACAAAAAAAGCGCGCCCTGAATGGACGCGCTTGAAATCTTGAATTTCCGCGGATTGCAGAAGAATCGCGGCTTAGCCGATCGCTTTCACGCGGGCAGCCAGACGGGATACTTTGCGCGATGCAGTGTTCTTGTGCATCACGCCTTTTGTGACGCCGCGCATGATCTCTGGCTGTGCAGCTTTCAGTGCAGCAGCGGCAGCGGACTGATCGCCGGTTGCAATCGCTTCTTCGACGGCGCGCAGATATGTGCGGATGCGCGAACGGCGCATTTTGTTTACAGCAAAACGTGCAGCGTTCTGACGGGCGCGTTTTTTAGCCTGTGGTGAGTTTGCCATGTGTTCGTTTCCTTACTGGGCCCTTTGACGGGTCAAATTGAATATCAATAGCGCAATCTGCCCAAGCCCCGGGTTTTCGAACCGGATGATCTGGCCAAAGCGGGCCTCACGCGCATGTATGCGGCGGCATTAGGCGAGATTGCTGAAAGGTGCAACCCCAAAGCGCACTGCGTCTGGGATGATTGCCACAGCCCGAATGCAGGCTCTTCTGGATCAGGTCTGGCTATTTATCGCGAAACTGCGCTTCGCGTTTCTCGGTGAATGCAGCCATACCTTCGGTCTGGTCTTCGGTCGCGAACAATGCATAGAACGCGCGCCGTTCATAATTCAGACCCTCGGCCAGGGTCGTTTCATAGGCGCGATCAACGGCGTCCTTTGCCGCAATGGCGGCGATCTGTGACTTCTCGGTAATCTTCTCTGCGGCAGCCTTGGCCTCTGCCAGCAGTTTCTTGGCGGGGACAACACGGCTGACCAGACCGCTGCGCTCGGCCTCTTCTGCGTCCATGAAGCGGCCCGTCAGATGCATGTCCATCGACTTCGACTTGCCGACAAACCGTGTCAAACGCTGCGTTCCACCCAAACCGGCGATCACGCCCAGATTGATCTCGGGCTGGCCGAATTTTGCGTTGTCTGCCGCGATAATGAAATCGCACATCATCGCAAGCTCGCACCCGCCGCCCAGTGCATAGCCCGCCACGGCCGCAATGATCGGTTTACGGATACGGTTAAAGCGGTCCGCTTCGTTTTCGAAAAACCGCTGTGTGTACATCTCGACGAACGTCTTGTCCGCCATTTCCGAGATATCGGCACCGGCGGCAAATGCCTTTTCCGAGCCGGTGATGATGATGCAGCGCACCTTGTCGCTCGCGTCCGCCTCTTCCAAGGCAAGGCACAATTCACGCAGCAGGTCACTGTTCAGCGCATTCATCGCGTCAGGACGGTTGAGCGTAATGGTCGCAATATAGTCACTGATGTCGACGATGATCTTGTCAAAGGCCATGCTGCTATCCCTTTTGCCGCTTGTCAGGCCATAACGCTTAGCAAAGCGGACAGCCAGATCAAGTTATCTTTGGCATTGCGGACAAAAGAAAGATGACCGTCCCGACTGTACGATTCGGGCGATTTTTCTGTCGCAGCCGGTGGTTACGCAGTTCTTTCCTTCACGGTCATAGACCTGAAAGACATGCTGAAAATACCCCAACTCTCCGTCGGATTGGCGATAATCGCGCAAGGATGACCCGCCTGCGGCAATCGCTTCGGACAAAACATCGCGGATCAACGGTACCAGAGTGGCCACCCTTTTGGCGCTGATCTGCCCTGCCTTGCGCTTGGGATGGATGCCCGCGCGAAACAGCACTTCGCAGACATAGATGTTCCCGAGGCCGGAGACGATCCGCTGGTCCAGAAGCGCCGATTTGATCGGCGTGTTCCGGCCCTGCAGCCGCGCGATCAGATAGGTTTCGTTGAATGCATTGCCCAAAGGCTCCGGCCCCAGATCCCTGATCAGCCAATGCGCATCTTGTGCCGCCGTATCCATCAGGTCCATCGCACCAAAGCGGCGGGCATCGTTGAAGGTGATACGCACGCCGGTGTCCATTTCAAAGACAACATGGTCATGTTTGGCCGGAACCGGATGGGGGTGGTGGAATTCACCCACCGTATGACCCGAGACAAGCATGCGCCCCGACATGCCCAGATGGATCAAAAGCGTCTCGCCGCTTTGCAGGTCGGCAAGGATATATTTCGACCTGCGGCGCAGGGCCAGAACACGCTGTCCCGACAGCCGCTCTGCCATGCGTTCGGGAAACGGCCAGCGCAGGTCGGGCCGGTTGACGTGGGCCTTGGCGATCACATGCCCTTCCATCACGGGGGCGATGCCGGCTTTGACGGTTTCCACTTCGGGCAGTTCGGGCATTGCGGCTTACTTTCTTCAAGCGGACAGGCGACAAGGGGTCTTATCCAAACATCCGGCCATCACACAAGCTTGGCGTCTTGTCGCAGTTGAATTGTCATTCGCGTTTGGCGGCCTATAAGGTCTAGGAACAAACCGATAGGCAACCCCGTATGACCGACCCTTCAGAAAACACCACCCACTTCGGGTTCGAAACCGTACGCGAAGACGAAAAGGCGGGGCGCGTGCAGGGGGTCTTTTCCTCGGTTGCCAGCAAATACGACATTATGAACGATGTCATGTCGGGCGGTGTGCACCGGATTTGGAAGGATGCGATGATGGACTGGCTGGCGCCGCGCGCCGGTCAGAAACTTCTGGATGTTGCTGGTGGGACCGGTGATATCTCTTTCCGGTTTCTCAAGCGCGCGGGCTACGGCCATGCGACAGTGCTTGATCTGACGGAATCGATGCTGGTCGAGGGGCGCAAGCGGGCCGAAGCCGAAAAGATGTCCGGCAGCCTTGACTGGGTCGTGGGCGACGCGATGGCCCTGCCATTCGAGGCCAACACATTTGATGTCTACACCATCAGCTTTGGCATCCGGAACGTAACCCGTCCGCAGGACGCCCTGGCCGAGGCCTACCGCGTCCTGAAACCTGGCGGGCGCTTGATGGTGCTGGAGTTCAGCCAGTTGCCGAACCCGATGATGCAGGCCGCCTACGACGCCTATTCGTTCAATGTGATCCCGCGTATGGGCCAGATGATCGCGGGGGACCGCGACAGCTATCAATATCTGGTGGAATCGATCCGCAAATTTCCCGATCAGGATACCTTCCTCGGGATGGTCCGTGATGCCGGTTTCGGCAATGCGAAATACCGCAACCTGACGATGGGTGTGGCGGCCCTTCATTCTGGATGGAAACTCTGACTTGCGCGGACCTCACAACATCATCCGGCTGATCCGGACAGGCGCAACCTTGGAACGCACAGGCGCCATGAAAGTGGTGCTTGACGCATTTGACACAGGCCCGCTGTTACGCATCACGCTGCGCACACTGGTCTGGCCGTTTCAGTGGCTTGGCTTCAAGGGCGACGTCACCACACCGCCCGCTGTGCGCGCCCTCACTGCACTTGGGCCCGCCTACATCAAATTCGGGCAGGTCCTGTCCACACGGCCTGATGTGGTCGGCGATGAATTGGCCGTGCAACTGCGGGTCTTGCAGGACAAATTGCCCCCGTTTTCCATGCGCGCCGCGAAAGAGACCATTCAACAGGAGCTTGGATCGTCATTCGATCAGCTTTTCGCATCATTCTCCGAACCGGTGGCGGCTGCATCTTTGGCGCAAGTCCACAAAGCCCATCTTGCCGACACAGGTGAGGCCGTGGCCGTGAAAATCCTGCGGCCCGGCATCGAAAGGGCGTTCCGCAAGGATATCGACGCTTTCTATTTCGCAGCGCGGGCGATCGAGCTTTTGTCTCCCGCCTCGCGCCGGTTGCGGCCGATGGACGTGATCGCACACTTCGAAGGTGTCGTCATGGGCGAGCTGGACCTGCGGCTCGAAAGCTCTGCGGCGTCGGAGTTTGCGGCAAATACCGAGAGCGACACGGGCTTTCAGGTGCCAAGGGTCCGGTGGCATTTGTCAGGGCGGCGCGTGATGACAATGGATTGGGCAGAAGGGGCCAACATCGGTTTGAACGATGACCTCGATGCCGCGGGGCACGACCGGCGTGTTCTGGCGGCAAGGGTGCTGCAGCTTTTCCTGAACCATGCCCTGCGTGACGGGTATTTTCACGGTGACATGCATCAGGGCAACCTGAAGGTTGCCGCAAATGGTGACATTATCGCCTATGACTTCGGCATCATGGGGCGGCTGGACGAATATACGCGCCGTGTCTACGCCGAGATCCTTTTCGGCTTTATCCGCAAGGATTATCGCCGTGTGGCCGAGGTGCATTTCGAAGCAGGCTACGTCCCTGCCGACCGTGATATCGATGAATTCGCGCGCGCGCTGCGTGCTGTGGGCGAACCGATTTTCGGGATGGATGCCAGCCGGATTTCTATGGCCCACCTGCTCAGCTATCTGTTCGAGGTAACGGAGCGTTTCGGGATGGAAACCCGCACCGAACTGATCCTGTTGCAACGGACGATGGTCGTCGTCGAAGGGGTTGCGCGGTCGCTTGATCCGCATATGAACATCTGGCAGGTCGCCAAACCGGTTGTCGAAGACTACATCAAGGAAAGCATCGGCCCGAAAGCGTTGTTGCGCGATTTGGCAATGACAGCACGCATTCTGGCACGTTTCGGCCCGCAATTGCCGCGATTGGCCCAAGACGCGCTGATAAGGCAGAACAACCCGCCCCCGCCGCCAAAGCCGCAACGGCGCATCGCACGTCTTTCATGGATGGCCTTGGGCGGTGTGATTGTGGGCTGCGGTGTCTGGATTGCCAGCTTGCTCTAGTCACCGGCATCCCGCAGGGCCGTCACCTGTGCGCTGGGGACGGTCACACCACCCCCCATAACCACCACGGTTTGCCCGCCGTCGACACGCACCTCACTGACGGTGCTATAGGCATAAACACCGGCTTGCGACACCACTTCATCACCGGTTTTTCCCACGACTTGAAAACTGTAAACACCTTGGGCGAAGGGCGTGCCATTGGGTTGCACGCCCGCCCAGGTGACACTTTCGCGGCCAGGCGCAAAGGCAATTGTCTGCACTTCCGCACCGGCCGCATCGCGCACCACAATTTCATAACTTTCAGCCGCGCCGACGGATTGCGGGAACAGCTCAACCGGTTGCCCCTCGAAAAAGACAGGCGCGCTTGACCGCGCATCGCGCCCCACCCAGGACGCCATCTCGGAAAGGCCGCCCAGCGTCATTTGCGCAGTCAGTTGTTCCAGCAGATCATTGGTCAGCACCGCCTGCTCGACCCCTGAAAATGTGGCCAGTTGTGTCGCGTAGTCTGTGGAATCAATAGGATTGAGCGGGTCTTGATATTGCATTTGCGCAGTCAGCATCTGCAGGAAAACCTCAAAATCGGAGCTGATTTGTGTGGCGGCATTTTCGGACACTGGCGAAACCGGCGGGGATAGGGCGGTAGCACCGGGGACTTGGGCGATTTCCATGGGAATTCCTTACAAACGAAGATCAAGGCCAGCGGCCGGCAACGGTGTTGTCTGCACTGCATCACGGACGTCTTGCGCGGCCTCGACAATCAGTTCTTCATCAGCCGTGGTTTCGCCCTGCGCAGAGGCCGCCCCGCTGTCACGACCAAAAGAAAATGAAAGACTGTCGTAGCCCAGTGACCGGAATTCTTGCGCCAGAACATCAATGTGGCGCCGCAGCAGGTCTTGTGTTTCAGCGCGGTCAGAAATCACGATCAGCGTCAGCGAACCGTCACCCGCCGTCAGACTAAGCCGCACGCGGCCCAGCTCTTCGGGGTTAAGGGCAATTTCGGTCGATTTGCCGTTTGACTGCATGATCGCCGCCGCAAGTTGCTGTGCAACGTGGCGGGCAGTTTCGGGAGGCGAGGACAGGGAAGCGGGCGAAGACGCCGAAGAAACAGTCCCCTTTTCGGAATTGGACAACCCCTGAACAGGGTCGGCGTCTGCCGCTTTTGACATTGCGTCGCCCTTTTCCTTCAAGACAGAAACGTCATGTCCGGCTGTCTGTTGCGCCGCCAGTTTCGTCGGTTCCATCGCTTCATGCGGCAAGGCCTCTTTCAAAGGCGGCTTTGATGTCGTCGGCAAAGGGGTTTCACGCGCATCCCGCGCCGTGCTTTTGCGGGAAGGTCTGTCGATCATCGGCTCGGCGACAGGGACTGGTGTCGCTGTTTGCGCAGGTAACGCAGCCCTTTTTTCAGGTGCCGGCGCGTCCAATTGCGGGCGCAGGTCAGGGTAAGCCAGTGTTTTCGGCGCCCCGCCAAGGGCTGGCGGAGCAGGCTGCTGTTTTGCGGGCCGGTCAGCAATGCGCCCTTCAATCATGCTTTGCGCGGCAGAAGCGATGGCGTTTCTTGGTTGCGGCTGCCGCACAGGTTCGGCGCCACCCTGCCCTGCGGTATCGCCACTTGCTTGTGCGGTTACGGCTGTTTGCGGTCCGTCGCGCAGGGTCATGGGCGGGGTATGCTGCCCCCGCCGCATGGTATCGGGCAGCGCCGCCTTGGCTTTGGCGGAAACCAGCAGCGTCGGTTCGGAAGGGACCACTTTTTCCGATGCCTGCCCCGCTGCAACTCCCGCCGGAACGGGCATGTCATGCCGGTCCTCACTGACGACAGCTTGCCCTGATTCCGCACTGATAACCACTTCGGATGATGCGATCACACCCTCCGCGTCAGCGTACCCGTCGGGCAATGCAAACGGCACGTCGGGTATGGATTCCGGCATATCGACAAAAGATGCAAACAGCGGAAATTCGACTACGTGTTCCCCCTCCGGCATCGCGGTTGGTGACGCTGCCGCCGGCATGGCGGAATCAATCAATGGCAAAGGGTTCATCGGCTCTCCGAAAGAATCATTTCTCGATCCGTTTTGCCGCAAAAAACTTACTGAATGTTTAGGACTATCCGCCAAATTCGCCCCAAAGCCAAAACGGAGAACCCGATGACCACAATTCCCGATCTGCCCCCACCAAGGCCCGCGACAGCGATTCCGAACTATATCAATGCAGACAAAAAGCTGCGTGATGCCGCCCAAAAACTGGAGTCCACGTTTCTGTCGGAAATGCTGAAATCTGCCGGTCTCGGCGCGGCCCGCGATTCTTTTGGCGGGGGGCAGGGTGAAGAACAATTCGCCTCATTCCTGCGCGAAGCCCAAGCAGAGGAAATGGCCAAAGGCGGCGGCATCGGCCTGGCCGAAGCCTTGTTCGAGGCCATGAAGGTGCGCATGGATGCCCAATGAAAACCTAGCGATCTTGCATACCCTTCTGGACCACGAACGGGAGGCCATTCTGGCTGCCCGATATGACGAACTGGCACATATCGCCGCTAAGAAGATCACGTCTCTGGAACGGCTGACTTTCGATCCCCCCGATCATAAGAAACTCAAGGCATTGAAAGAAAAAATGGCTGATAATCAGAACCTTATCACCGCTGCCCTGCGTGGTATCGCTGCCGCGCGGGACCGGCTGAGCGCGCTTGAAAACGTGCGTGACGGCCTGACGACATATGATCAGAGCGGGAATATGTCATTGGTGCCGACCCCGCAGAACCGGGTCGAGAAGAAGGCATAAATTCAGTCAAATGCAGTGTATTTCGGCGACAGACATTAACGGGTTGTTCAGTTCGAAATGGTCTGAGTGATGTATCGCTAGAACAGCCAGGCCCTCGACAAAATGTTCAAAGGCAAACGCGTCAGAATGACGGTTCCAAGCCGCAAATTGCGGATTTCTGAACTCATCAGGCGCAAAGCGCCAAATCTAGGGGAACATTTAATATGTCCAGCATTCTTACGAACAACAGCGCCATGGTTGCGCTGCAAACACTCAAGTCCATCAACAACGATCTGTCCAAAACACAGTCCATGATTTCAACCGGCAAAGAGGTAAGCTCGTCAAAAGACAACTCAACGGTCTGGATCACTTTGGCGTTTGATGAATAGGCGCGTTGAGTCTGGATCAATTCCGTCAGTTCGCCAGCAACATCTGTAGCGGATTCTTCGCGTGCGAAACCGACGATGTCGCCTGTCGGTCCATCACCCGCGTCCCAAAGGAAGAACGATCCACTGTCCGGTGTAACCCGATAGCTTTGCTGATCAAGGGTTTCCAAGCCGTTCACGTTGGGCACATCAACCAGCGGGATCTGATACAGAACGCGGTTGATCCCGATATCGAAAGACGCGCGGACAAAACCGTTCTGATCCACCTCGATCGAGGTCAGACTACCAACAGGCGTTCCGTTTTTCGAAATCGAAACAGGCGCAAAAGCGTCAGACAATTGGGTCAATCCAATGGAACTGCCCAATTCACCAATATTGATTTCCATCGGCCCGCCGTCCACGGCAATGGTCAATGCCCCCGTGACAGGATCATAGGCACCACCCACCGGTGCGCCGGGGTTTGCGAAATCGACATTGGCCAAGGTGCCGCCGCCACCGCGTGTCGCATCAAATGTGAGCGTGTATTCCCCAACAATATCCGGAATACCATTCGCATCTACATCCGACTCACTGTCACGGATCACCATGGACCATTCATTTGACGCACCGTTCGCGGGGACAGTCGGATTGAAGGTGAAATTCAGATTTGATGAAGCGCCAAGGTTGTCGAAATATTCCACCGACAGCGTTTCTTCCTCACCTGCCGATCCCTCGCGGGTGGAGGTCGCGGGCAGATTCACCGAAAGGTCAACGCGGGTCGTTGCCTCGCCCGCGAACTGATTGGCGTTGATCTGGACCGGCACCAGTCCATCAATCGAATCGCGCGGATAATTGGGAATTGTGCCGTCAGGCAGCGCCGGCACCCCCATTAGAACAAGCCCCCCGGACGTCCGCAGATACCCCTGAGCATCCGGGCGGAATGACCCCGTCGTGGTCAGAAAAAGCGGGTTATCGCCATTTCCCACCGCAACCGACGTTTCGGATGTGACCGGCAGCATCCCGCGCCCCCGAACGGCAAGATCTGTCGGGTTGGACGTCGAAACCAAAGCACCGCGTTCATCGATCAAACGCGTCGTTGTCGTGCGCACGCCACCTGCCGAATATGTTCCTTGACCACTTTCGATCACCATCGACTGAAAGTCGGTCACAGCCCGCTTGTAACCATAGGTGGACGAATTCGAGATATTGTCTGAAATCGTCGCCAGCCGCGATGCATTCGCGGCAAGCCCTGCAACACTTGCGTTCAGGGAAGAGGAAATCGTCATTGGCTACGCCTTTCTGCATCGATCATGAATCAACCATTCCCCCTCCTTCTAGATCGTCAGTCTTAACGCCCGCCTAATGCCTAAAATGAAATCCAATCCTCTAGATGTCCGACCGCAGCAAAATGATTTCGAGCCGGTTGTTGCGCGCCGCTGTCGCATCACGCACGGCGGGCTCGCGGTCACCGCCGCCTGTCATGCGCGTGATCCGGCGCGGGTCAAGCCCGCTTGCCTCCATCATCAAACGCATCTGCGTGGCACGCCCC
>JBFEQR010000035.1:0-10255 GCA_041549425.1 Yoonia sp.
CAATGCTGGGCCAGCCGGTTTCGATGCTGATCCCCGAAGTTGTGGGCTTTGAGCTGACAGGCGCGATGGTCGAAGGCACAACAGGCACCGACCTTGTTCTGAAGGTCGTTGAAATGCTGCGCGAATTGGGCGTTGTGGGCAAATTCGTAGAATTCTACGGCGAAGGTCTGGACCGTCTGCCGCTGGCCGACCGTGCGACCATTGCGAACATGGCACCGGAATATGGCGCGACATGCGGCTTCTTCCCGATCGACAATGAAACCCTGCGCTATCTGCGCAACACAGGCCGCGATGAGGACCGCATCGCGCTTGTCGAAGCCTATGCCAAAGAAAACGGCTTCTGGCGCGACGCGGATTATGCGCCCGTCTACACCGATACGCTTTCGCTGGATATGGGCACTGTTGTACCCGCCATCTCGGGGCCAAAGCGGCCGCAGGATCACATCGCTCTGGATGTGGCCGGCACAGCGTTCGGTGAATACGTCCGAGGCGTCCGTGAAGGCAAAGAGGCCAGTGCCGATGCCGAGGTCCGCTGGGAAGGCGAAGGCGGCCAGCCCGAACCACAAGTCATCCCTGGCGACGAAGGCCACCACCGCCGCGGCTATGTGGTCACCGAGGACGGCCATTACCAGTTGCATGACGGGTCCATCGTGATCGCCTCGATCACATCCTGCACAAACACATCCAACCCTTACGTGATGATCGGTGCCGGTCTGGTGGCGCGCAAGGCCCGTGAACTGGGCCTGAACAGCAAGCCATGGGTCAAGACATCTCTGGCACCCGGATCGCAGGTGGTTAGCGAATATCTTGAGGCCGCAGGCCTGCAAGAAGATCTGGATGCCATCGGCTTTAACCTTGTCGGTTACGGATGCACGACCTGTATCGGCAACTCTGGCCCGCTGGAAGAACCGATTAGCAAGGCCATCAACGACTACGATCTGATCGCCACGTCGGTGCTGTCGGGCAACCGTAACTTCGAAGGACGGATTTCACCCGATGTACGCGCCAACTATCTGGCCTCACCGCCGCTGGTCGTAGCCTATGCGCTTGTCGGCGACATGAACGTCGATATCGCCAAGGACCCGATCGGTCAGGACAAGGATGGCAATGATGTCTACCTGCGCGACATCTGGCCAACCAACGCCGAAATCAACGAACTGGTCGAAAAGACCGTCACCCGCGAAGCGTTTATCAGCAAATACGCTGACGTCTTCAAAGGCGACGAAAAATGGCAGGCGGTCGAGACGTCAACAGGCGAGACCTACGACTGGCCGGCAACATCGACCTACGTGCAGAACCCGCCATACTTCAAAGGCATGTCCAAGGAGGCAGGCACGATCAAGAACGTAGTCGACGCCAAAGTCCTTGCTGTACTGGGCGACATGGTCACGACAGACCACATTTCGCCTGCCGGTTCGTTCAAAGACACCACCCCCGCCGGTCAGTATCTGATCGAACGTCAGGTGCCCGTGCGCGAATTCAACTCTTACGGATCGCGCCGCGGCAACCATGAGGTCATGATGCGCGGCACATTCGCCAACATCCGCATCAAGAACGAAATGCTGGACGGCGTCGAAGGCGGCTACACCAAAGGACCGGACGGTGCGCAAACTTCGATCTTCGAGGCTGCGATGGCACATCAGGAAGCGGGCACACCGCTGGTCGTCTTCGCAGGCGAACAATACGGTGCCGGTTCATCGCGTGACTGGGCGGCCAAGGGCACAGCCCTGTTGGGCGTCAAGGCCGTGATCGCGGAAAGCTTTGAGCGTATCCACCGCTCCAACCTTGTTGGCATGGGCGTTGTCCCGTTCGAGTTCACAGGCGGCGACAACCGCACATCGCTGGGCCTGACTGGCGACGAAACCGTGACAATCGAAGGTCTGGACAGCGTCAAGCCTTTGCAGGAAATGACCGCCAAGATCACCATGGCGGACGGCACGGTGAAAGAGATCACCGTCAAGTGCCGCATCGATACCGCGGTCGAGATCGAGTACATCGAACACGGTGGCGTGCTGCATTACGTGCTGCGCAATCTGGCGAAATCCGCCTAAGCCAGCCCACACACCAAACACAAAAGCCCGGTCAATGCGACCGGGCTTTTTTCTTTCCAAGTTGGTCGGGGTTTTCCCCGACGCTCTATTCCATCGCCTTCGCCAGCTCCGGCAGGAACCGCTGTTCATAGTCCGACCCCACCAATGGCCCGACAAAGCGGAACAGTACGGTGCCGTCCCCGTCGACAATGAATGTCTCGGGCGGCGCGGTCACACCCCAGTCAATCGCCACCCTGCCCCGCAGATCGAAACCGGTGGCAAAGAACGGGTCATCGTGGTTGGTCAGATATTCCGACGCCTGATCCTGTTGATCGCGGAAATTGACGCCCGCAATCCGGTATCCCTGCGCCTCCAGATCAAGCAGGTTGGGATGCTCTGCACGGCACGGCGGGCACCAGCTGGCCCAGAAATTCACCAGCGTTACATCGCCCGCGCGCAGGTCCGCATCCGTAAGCTGAGCAGTGCCCTGAACGGCCTCGGTCGGCACCGACGGGGCCTGATTGCCCACAAAGGTTGACCGCAGTTCATCGGGGTTCTCGCGCAGCATGCCCGCCAGAAACAGTCCGGCAAGCGCCGCAAACAAAACCGGCGGCACGATCATCAAAGGTGAGATTTTAGCCATTCTTTTCAGCCTCTTCCAATGCCGCACGCACACGCGTATAGCGCCGCCAGCTTAGCACGACGAGCGCGATCAAAAGCCCGATGCTCACCGCATAGGCGGACAGGACTTCAGCGGCATATGCTCCTAAATCAGGCACGGCGCGCCCTCGCTTCTAGGGCGCGGATACGACGCGCACGAATTTCGGTACGGGTGCGCATCAGCACCAGTGCGATGAACAACAACACAAAACCTGCGATACACACCAGAAGCGGGAACCAGAAGACATCGGCCACGTTTTCCTCTTTGTCCAGCGACAGTGACGCCCCTTGGTGCAACCCCTGATTCCAGAACAACACGGCATAGCGCGACAGGATCGCGAAGACCGAACCGACCATGCACAAGACCGCGGTCAGGTCGGCGGCTGTGTCAGGGTCTTCGATTGCTTCCCACAGGGCGATGTAGCCCAGATAGAACAGGAACAGGATCAGGAACGAGGTCAGGCGCGGATCCCACGCCCAATAGGTCCCCCACATCGGCTGCCCCCAGATCCCGCCGGTGAACAATGCAATCAGCGTGAAGACGACACCAATCGGGGCCGCCGCACGGGCCGCCAGTGCCGACACATGGTGCCTGCGCACCACCCAGATCAGCGATGCCACCAGCATCATGATCCACGCGTTGATCGCCATCAATGCGGCCGGAACGTGCAGATAGATGATCTTGACCGTCGATCCCTGCCGGAAATCATCAGGCGTAAAGAAAAAGCCCCAGGTCAGGCCCACCAAAAGGCAGCCCCCTGCCAGCGCAAAGGTCCAGGGCAGCACCGGTCTGGTCCAGCCCATAAAGCGTTTCGGATTGGCATATTCCCACATTGACATGTTTGTTATCTAACCCTCTCCGTCATGGCCCTCAATCCCCGATCACCGCAGATTGATGCGTAAGACAGCCGCAGTTGCAAACGGCAACAGGGCAAAGCTGCCCGCTGTGATCCCCGCCATCAGCATCAGCGCACCTGTGGGGTCCAGCCCCTCTGCCCCCCGTCGGATCGCCTCTGCGCCGAAGATCAGTGTCGGCACATAAAGCGGCAGAACCAGCAGTGACAGCAAAAGCCCCCCGCGCCGCAGGCCCACGGTCAGGGCTGCCCCGAATGTGCCGATCATCGACAGGGCGGGTGTGCCCAGCAAAAGCGATATCAGCAAATAGGCGTAAGCCTCTGGCGCAAGGCTCAGCAGGAACCCCAGCGCGGGTGCGGCGAATGTCAGCGGCAGGCCCGTCGTGATCCAATGCGCCAGCGCCTTCATCATCGCCACCCCTTCCAGCGGCAGCGGCGATGTGGCCAACAGGGCAAGCGACCCGTCCTCGTAATCCAGCGCGAAAATCCGGTCGAGCGACAAAAGCGCGGCCAAAAGGGACGCCACCCACAAGATACCGGGGGCGATGCGCGACAACAGCTCTGTCTGTGGGCCGACACCAAAAGGCACCAACACGACGACGATCAGAAAGAACGCGAGCCCAAGGCCAAAACCGCCACCCGCGCGAATGGCCAGCCGCAAATCCCGCAGCAAAAGCGCGATCACAAGAACGCCTCGTCTGATCCGCCGCCTGCGTCAAGCGCGGCTTTGAACGGTGTCAGGTCCAGTTCGGGTGCCGCAATGCCAAGGTCGATATGCGTCGCAATCACCGCCACGCCACCTGACGCCAGATGTTTGTTCTGCAACCAATCCGCAAAAAGCTTCACCGAAAACCCGTCCAGAGACACCGTCGGCTCATCCAGAAACAGGACCTTGCGGCCGATCACCCCCAGACGGGCCAAACCCAGCCGCCGCTTCTGACCGGCAGACAGCGTGCCGCCCAAACGGTCGCGCAGGTCGGCCAGATCAAAGGTTTCCAGAATATCGTCAGGCAAGGGCGTGCCGTGCACATCGGCCCAGAATTTCAAGTTCTCGGTCACACTTAATGCGGTCTTGATCCCGTCTGCATGGCTGGCATAGGCGCCTTCGTCTTCGGGGTATGTGGCGGTGCCTTCTGTCGCGGGCTGTAATCCGGCCAGCGTGCGCAAAAGCGTTGTTTTGCCAATACCGTTAGGCCCGCGCAGGATCAGGGCCTGCCCTGCGGCCACGTCAAAACTGACGTCCGCCAAAACGGGAACGCCGCCGCGCGCACAGGTGTAATGGGCAACATGCAGCATCTAGACAGGCAAAAGGGCCACGCCCACGCGCCGCCCTTCTGACAACAAGACATTATAGGTGCGGCAGGCTGCGGGCGAAGCCATCGCCTCGACCCCGATGCCTGCATCCTCAAGCGTGGTGCGGAAATCTTTCGGCAGATGCGCGATCTCTGCGCCGGTACCGACGAAAAGCACGTCGATCGTCTCGATGATACCCAAAAGGGTCGCCACATCGTCAAAGCCGCCCCAAGTGGTCACACCACTGGGCAGAACCATTACCGCGCCATCATACCTCTGGCCACCGACACGGAAAAACCCCGTGCCATAGCCATCAATTGGAACTGCATCGTTATAGCTGATCTCGTTCAGGCGCATTTTGCCCCCTTCAGGTGTCGATATGTCCGTATCTGGTGCCCGCGCTGGGGTCTTTCTTGGACCAGTCGCGTTTCACGCCCAGCACCAGCAGGAGTGCCGAGGCCACGAAGATCGAAGAATAGGTCCCGATCAACACGCCCCACATCATGGCGAAAACAAAACCGCGGATCACGTCACCGCCCAAAATGAACAGCGCCAGCAGCGCCAGCATGGTGGTGACCGAGGTCATCAAGGTCCGGCTGAGCGTTTCGTTGATCGACAGGTTCAGCACCTCTTTGAGGTCCTTTTTCTTGTACTTGCGCAGGTTTTCCCGCACGCGGTCGAACACGATCACCGTGTCGTTGATCGAATAGCCCACAATGGTCAGAAGTGCCGCGATGATCGCCAGATCGAACTTGATCTGCAATTCCGAAAAGATGCCGATGGTCAGGATCACGTCATGCGACAGGGCCAGCACGGCACCGACAGCGAACTGCCATTCGAACCGCAGCCAGATATACAAAAGGATCGCGACAACCGCCAAGGCGATGGCGATAATGGCGGTCTGGATCAATTCGCCCGATACCTTCGGACCAACAGATTCGACCGATGGAAAGGTCATGCCGGGATCAATAGTGCGCAAGGCGGTCTGGATCGCTTCGATCGTTTCGGAGGCGATGCGTTCATCACCTTCCTGCGCCTGCACGCGGACCAGCGCGACATGCTGATCCTCGTCAAAAAGCGGGTCATCAACTTCCGCGATAGAGACATCGCCAAGGTCCAGCGCCTCAAGCACGCTGCGGTATTGCGCAACATCAACCGGTTGCGAACTGTCCGTGCGGATGCTTGTGCCGCCCTGAAAGTCGATGCCGAAGTTCAACCCTTGGATCATGAAGGACGCAAAGGCGATGACCATGGCGATCATCGACAGGCCCAGCCAGATCCGCGCCTTGCTGAAGAAATCGATGGATGTGTTTTCGCGAACCAGTCTCAGGCGCATATCAAACCTCGATTGTCTTGGGGCGGGTGCGCGAGAACCAGATCACGATCAAAGATCGCGTCACAAAGATCGCGGTGAATACGGATGTAATGATGCCAAAGCCCAAGGTCACGGCAAAGCCGCTGACCGGACCAGAGCCCATGGTGAACAGGATCACCGCCGTGATGAAGGTGGTGATATTGGCGTCGATGATCGACGACAGCGCCTTTTCGTAGCCCAGCTCGATCGCGCGCGCGGGGCCCTTGGCGGTCTTCAGTTCTTCGCGGATGCGCTCGAAAATGATGACGTTGGCGTCCACGGCCATACCGATGGTCAGCACGATCCCCGCGATCCCCGGCAGCGTCAGGGTCGCGCCCACAATGCTGAGCAGTCCAAAGATCAGACCGACGTTGATGATCAAGGCGATGTTGGCGAAAACGCCAAACAAACCGTAGCTAAGAACCATGTAAACAAGGATCGCAATGCCCGCCACAATACAGGCGATCTGGCCTGCCGCGATACTGTCGGCCCCCAGCTCTGGCCCGATGGTGCGTTCTTCAAGGAACGTCAGCTCTGCTGGCAAGGCACCGGCGCGCAGCAGGATGGCCAAATTTGTCGCCTCGTCCACGGTAAAGTTGCCGGTGATAATACCAGAGCCGCCCGGAATATGGCTTTGGATCGTCGGGGCCGAGATCACCTGATTATCCAGCACAATCGCAAACGGATTGCCAATATTTTCAAGCGTGTAGTCGCCAAATTCGCGCGCCGCAGAGGTGTTGAAGCGGAACGCGACCGCAGGGCGACCGTTCTGGTCAAAGTCCAGCTGCGCGTTCTCAAGGTCTTCGCCAGTAACGACAGGGCGGCGCTCAAGGATGTAAAACAGGCTCGGGTCTTCTAGCGCGGGGACAAGCGTATTGCCTGTTCCGGCAGAGGCACCTGCGTCCGTGGTCCGCCCCTGTACAGGGTTGAATGTCAGC
Source organism: Yoonia sp. (assembly GCA_041549425.1). GTDB lineage: Bacteria > Pseudomonadota > Alphaproteobacteria > Rhodobacterales > Rhodobacteraceae > Yoonia. Next base: position 7,130 of record JBFEQR010000035.1, read on the forward strand.
TGCGCGGTCGTGCCAAGCAGTTCGATAATCTCGTTCGCGGACCCTACACCGGGCACCTGCACCAGAATGCGTTCGGAGCCCTGTCGCTGGATCGTGGGTTCGCGCGTGCCGACCTCGTCAATCCGGCGACGGATGATTTCGAGCGTTTGCATGATCGTCCGCTCGTTCATCGCGGCCATTTCCGCCTCGCTCAGCGTGATCGTCAAAAGCGTGCCGTCAATGGCCACGTCAATATTGCTCGCCGCTGCACCGGTAAAGGATGTCACAGGCGATCCCAGACCGCGGGCAATCTGGAACGCTTCGGTCGCGCCTGCTGCCTCGGAAATGCGCACGCGCAATTCGGTGGGCGGGCTGTCTTCGCGGGTGACAAAGCCGACAACATCCCGCTGGGCCGCCAATGCATCACGCACAGACGGCCAGAACCCTTCAAGGAAAGAGGCGTGCACGTCCTCGACCTGCACCTCGACCAGCAGATGCGCACCACCGCGCAAATCCAGACCAAGGTTCACAAGGCCGGACGGCAGAAAACCGGGCCATTTTGCTGCATCCGCTTCCAATTCTGCACTTGTCTGACCGGTCTCAATGATCGCCATGGCGTCATTGTGGGTCTCGACCCGCCCGTAGAACCCGTTGGGCATCGCAAAGGTCAAGCCGACGATGACTGTGAGCCAGATCATCAACTGCTTGGAAAACGAAATGTTAAGCATAAAGCACGCCTTTATCGGCCGGTGTTCAGGACTTGGCCGGTTCGGTCTTGTTTATGACGGTGGCGATGGTCGATTTGACAACGCGGACTTTGACGTCCTTGGCGATCTCGACTTCAACCTCGTTGCTGTCGTCCTCTTTGACCTTGACGATTTTGCCCACGATGCCGCCTTGGGTGATGATCTGGTCACCCCGACGCAGCGCGGCCAGCATAGCGGCGTGTTCTTTCAGTTTCTTCTGCTGCGGACGGATCAGCAGGAAGTACATGATCCCGAAAATCAACAGGAGCATAATCAGGTCTTGAGGTCTCATATTCCATCCCTTTTTGGTCGTTTGGCTTTTGCCTTAACAAAGTTGCGGCACATTATGTCCGCACCTGCTGAATGGCAACCACGATTGCGGCGCATTTCTTGCCCCTTTTTACGGATATGGGAGGGCAGAAGCGCAAAAGCAAATCGCAAGGCCGTCATTGCGCGAATTGACAGTTCACTTAGGCGGCACAATGGGGCATATCAGCCGCACGCCATGATCTGACAAGGACCGACACCATGCATGATATCCGCACAATCCGTGACAATCCGGCTGCTTTTGACGCGGCATTGGCGCGTCGTGGGCTTGCACCGGTGTCAGCGAAAATTCTGGCAATGGACGAGGCGCGCCGCGCCAAGATTCTGGCCGCCGAAACCGCAAAGGCCGAAGCCAACAAAGCCGCCAAAGAAGTTGGTGCCGCAAAGGGGCGCGGTGACGAGGCCGAATTTGAACGCCTGCGCGCATTGGTCGCCGAGAAGAAATCACAGATCGCCGCCCTCAACGATGAGGCCAAGGCCGAAGATGCCGCGCTCACCGACCTCTTGATGGGTATCCCCAACCTGCCTGACGAAACAATCCCCGACGGGACAGATGAGGACGACAACGTCGAAATCCACCGTTTCGGCACCCCGCCCGCGCTTGATTTCAAGCCACTGGAACATTTCGAGATTCCCGCCATCCGCCCCGGCATGGATTTCGAAACCGCCGCGAAACTGTCCGGCAGCCGCTTTGTGCTGCTTTCCGGTGCCGTCGCCCGCCTGCACCGCGCTTTGGCGCAATTCATGCTCGACGTGCATGTCGAGGAACACGGCCTTACGGAAACCATCACCCCCGTGCTGGTGCGCGAAGAAATGATGTACGGCACAGGCCAGTTGCCAAAATTCGGCGAGGACAGCTATCAAACCACAAATGGCTGGTGGCTGATCCCCACAGCCGAGGTGACCCTGACCAATATCGTCAATGGCGTTACACTTGAGGAAAACTACCTGCCCCGCCGCTATGTGGCGCACACCCAGTGTTTCCGCTCCGAGGCGGGATCGGCGGGACGTGACACATCCGGTATGTTGCGCCAGCACCAGTTCGAAAAGGTCGAGATGGTCAGCATCACACGGCCCGAGGACAGCGCGTCAGAGCATGACCGCATGACCGGTTGCGCCCAAGCCATCCTTGAAAAACTGGAATTGCCCTACCGGACAGTCGTGCTGTGCACCGGCGATCTGGGTGCAGGTATGCGCAAGACCCACGATATCGAAGTCTGGCTGCCCGGCCAGAACACCTACCGCGAGATCAGTTCCGTATCCGTGGCTGGCGATTATCAGGCGCGGCGCATGAACGCACGCTACAAACCCGAAGGTGGCGGCAAGCCGCAGTTTGTGCATACGCTGAACGGCTCCGGCCTTGCGGTGGGGCGCGCGCTGATTGCCGTGGTCGAAAACGGGCAGCAGGCAGACGGGTCAGTGGTTCTGCCAACGGCGCTTCACCCCTATCTGCGCGGCAAAATACAGATCAATGCCGATGGTGTATTGGTCTAACTCTGCTAACCGGTCAGCAAAAACGCAGCGCCCTGATGGAACTTTGTCAGGGCGCGCTAGTTTCTAGACCATGAAACAGATTTACGCGCTTCTCACCCTTATCCTGACTTTCACCTTCGTGCTGTCGCCCACTGTCACCGCGCCGTTCAGCGGGTTTCGTGCCGATCAACTGCCCGTGCCGCAGATCAACCCGCCGATCCAGCCCGAAGGCTATGCCTTTGCGATCTGGGGGCTGATTTATGGCTGGCTGGTTGTTTCCGCGCTTTTCGGCTTTTGGAAACGCCGCGACAGCGCGGCATGGGACAAGGCACGCGCACCCCTGATCATCAGCCTCGCGGTTGGCACACCGTGGCTTGCCATTGCAAATGCAAGCGCGCTTTGGGCGACAATCACCATCTTTGTGATGGCGATCGGTGCCGTTCTGGCGCTGCTACGCGCACCGCAACAGGACATCTGGTGGTTCAAGGTCCCCGTGGGCATCTATGCAGGCTGGCTGACAGCTGCGTCATTCGTGTCGCTGGGCAGCACGGCGGCCGGCTACGGTGTCCTGTTTGACCAAATGGGCTGGGCCTACGTCGGG
>JBFEQR010000036.1:0-10071 GCA_041549425.1 Yoonia sp.
AAGGCGTGTGTCATTGGTGGTGACACTGCTGATCCTGCCATCCTGAAATTGAATGACGCGGTGCGCCATGCGCTGGATTTCGGCGTTGTGGGTGATGATGACCGTGGTCGTGCCAAAGCGGTCGTTGATATCTTGCAGCACCTCAAGCACCTGCACGCCGGTGGTGATATCCAGCGCGCCTGTGGGTTCGTCACACAGCAGGATATTGGGCCGTTTGGCGATGGCGCGCGCGATGGCCACGCGCTGTTGTTCGCCGCCTGACATCTCGGAGGGGAAATGATCCATGCGTTTGGCCAGACCGACCTGTGCCAAGGCCTCTTCTGCGGGCATGGGGTCGGGTGACACATCGGTGACCAGTTGCACGTTTTCGCGCGCGGTCAGGCTGGGCACCAGATTGTAGAACTGAAAAACAAAGCCCACGTGATTGCGCCGAAAGCGGGTCAGGGCGCGGTCGGGCAGGTTCGTCAGCTCTGTGTCGCGAAACCAGACCCGTCCCGATGTGGCATGATCAAGCCCGCCCAGAATATTCAGCAGGGTTGATTTACCGCTGCCCGACGGCCCCAGAAGCACCGCCATTTCACCGGCATAGAGTTCAAGGTCCACACCGGCGAGGGCATAGACCTTAACATCACCAGTGCCATAGACCTTGGTGATCCCTTCGGTACGGAAAACGACGTCTGGCACGTGGGTGACCCTTTGTTGACTTCATGCAGCCTGCGTCGCTGATCTTGGCAGGGTGGCAGCGCAAATACATTGACCGATATCAATATACTTTGCTTTTGCGCCGCTACCCTGTGCGCAGAGATCGCGGGTGATCTGCCCGCCTTACCCAAGCAAAGGAGATCAAGAATGAATACGAATGTTGGAACGATTGATCGTGCCCTAAGACTGATCCTGGGCGCTGCCCTGATTGTTGCCCCCCTGCTGAATATCATGGGTTTGGGGGCAAATACGCTGATTGCCTACACCTTGATGGCGGTAGGCGGCATTCTGACACTGACGGCCATTTTCGGCGTCTGCCCGCTTTACAGCGTGCTCGGCATTAAAACCAATTCATAGGAGACAAAAATGACCGATGTCGAACAATTGCTCAAGAATACTGTGGAAGAACTGGACCGCCTGCTGAACGCAAAAAACGTGCTGGGTGATCCGATCGAAAAGGACGGATCGACCGTGATCCCCATTGTCAGCTACGGTTTCGGCTTCGGGGCTGGCGGCACTGAGGGGGCCAAATCCGGCAATGGCGGCGGCACCGGTGGCGGCGGGGGGATCAAGCCGATTGGCGCGATCATCCTTGACGACAAAGGTGCCCGCGTCGAAGCCATCAAGGGCGCCATGTCCGGCCTGACCGAAGTGCTGGGCGATGCGGCATCCCACGCCATCGACAAGCAGGTGGGGCGGTCGGACAAAGCGACCTGACATGATCTGGTGGGCTTTGCTGTGGTTCTGCGTCGTCTTGCTGGTGCTGGTGGTTTTGCTGGTCGCCCTGCCGATCCGCGTGCGCTGCATGTGGCAAAGCGGCCCTGACAAACAGGCCAGCGTCCTGCTGCGTCCTTTTGGCGGGGCCAGTCCGGCGATCCGTGTCTATGACAGCACCCGCAAGCGGCCAGCCGCCCCCGCCAAACCCCGCAAAAAGAAACGCCGCAAAGGGCGCCGCAGGGGTGGCGTCAGGCTGCGCGGGATCGCGCTGTCGGATGTCACGCATTTGCTGGACCGGTTGATCCATGCGTTTCAAATCGAGACCCTGCATGTGGATGCCGAATTCGGGCTGGATGATCCGGCTGACACCGGCCAGCTTTATGGTCAGTTGACCCCGCTGGTCTATACCACCGGATCACATCTGCACCTGCGCCCCAATTTCACCGAGACCTGCCTACGCGGAAGCGCATTGTTGCAGTTTCGGTTCACCCTGCTGGGTCTGATCTGGCCTTTGGTCCAGTTTGGCTGGCGTATCATGGGACCTGTGCGATGAAATATGTTCTGGGCGATCCGATTGTCACCGGCCCTTATACGATTGCGATTGTATCACGGCAGGCGGTCGCGGCGGGGCGTCAGGCGTTTTTGTGCAGCAAACAGCCTGTCTATGTCGTTGTGCGCGAGGCGGGAAAACGCGCCGTGCTAGATATGACCGGCGCCCAAGTCCCGCTGGAAGAGGTCCAGACACTCTGTCCGGCGGTCACAACGGTGTAGTTTGCTGTGCTGATGTGAACAGGATGCAGGTGTTCGCATCATGAGGTATTACTGGCAATCGCCGCGATGGCCGCTTGACCCAGCGCGATACCACCGTCGTTAGCTGGCACGGCCTGTTGCGACAGCACGGTGAAACCCGCATCCGTCAGCGTTTCCCTGAGATATCCATGCAGAAACCGGTTCTGCATGACCCCGCCGGACAAGACGATCCGCGTGGCTCCGGCTTGTGCCGCCACTTTTTGCGTGACCTGCGCCAGTCCATCACCCAGACCAAGGTGAAAGCGTGTCGCGATCACGGCGGAAGGCGCCCCCGCCTTCAGATCGGCGACCAGTTCGTGCCAAAGCGGGCCCCATGACAGCACACCATCGTCGGAAATGGCAGTGCTGTAGCCTGTGGTCGCGGCCATGGGGTTAGCCTGCGCCTCAAGCTGCATGGCTGCTTGTCCCTCGTTGTCCTGATGTTCAAAGGCGATGCCGAGGCTGGCCGCCACCGCGTCAAAAAGCCGGCCTGCCGATGAAGCCAGCGGCGCGTTTACGCCCTGTGCGATCATTTGTTCGATGATGTGTGTGGGCATGGGGGCCAAGCTGCAGGCCAGCGGGGTGCCTGTGATCTGATGCCGCCAGTCCGGCCCGAATGCCGCGTGCAAATGCGCCACAAGGTTGCGCCATGGCGCATGCGCGGCGGCATCCCCGCCGGGCAGTGCGACGGGTTGCAGATGTCCTTTGCGCGTGGCCGCGTGGTAATCCCCCACAAGGATTTCGCCGCCCCAGACCGTGCCATCATCGCCCAGACCGGTCCCGTCAAGGATCACGCCGACGCTGGGCCCGTCATCGGGGCCGATCCGGTGTTCGGCCAAAGTGCTGGCCAGATGCGCGTGATGGTGCTGTACTTGCACCAGCTTTGCGCCGGTCTCTTTGGCCAGTTGCGTGCCCTGCCGCGTGGCGAGATAGTCGGGATGCATGTCCACGGCGATCACCTTTGGATCAACGCCGAGAAGATCGCGCAAAAGGACGATTTCCGCGCGGTAGTCGGCAAAGGTTTCGGCGGTCGTCAGATCGCCGATATGTTGGGACGGGACAGCGCTTCCGGTCTTGAGCAGGCAAAAAACCGATTTTTGCGCGGCCCCCATGGCAAGAACCGGCGGGGCATCGGCGAACGCGCCGTGCAGCGCCACCGGCGCAGGGGCCAGCCCCCGCCCGCGCCGCAAAATGGCAGGGCCGTGGGCATCCACACGCATGACGCTGTCATCCAGCCGGTTCAGGATCGCGCGGTCGTGCATCAGCCATGCATCGGCAATGCCTGCCAGACCGGCCCGCGCCTGTGCGTTTTTCGTCGCCTGCGGCACCCCCGATGCATTGCCCGAGGTCATCACAAGCGGATGATCGACCTGCGCCAGCAACAGATGATGCAGCGGCGTGTGCGGCAACATCACCCCGATGCGGTCCAGCCCGGGGGCGATGGCGGGCAGCGCCATGCCTGCGCGTTGTTGCAGCAGCACAATCGGGGCGGCAGGAGTGGCCAGCAGGGCCGCCTCTGCGTCGGACAGGTGGCAGAACCTGCGGATCTGCGCGATGTCGCGGGCCATCAGCGCAAAGGGCTTTATCCTGCGGTGTTTGCGTGTCCGCAGGGTGCGCACCGTTTCCCCGTTGCAGGCGTCACAGGCCAGATGGAACCCGCCGATCCCCTTGATCGCGACGATCTTGCCCTGCGCCAGCAATCGGGCGGTCTGTGCGACGGGATCGGGGTCGTCTTTGCGACCCTGTGCATCCTCAAGCCAGAGCCGTGGGCCGCAGGCGGGGCAGGCGTTGGGCTGGGCGTGAAAGCGCCGGTCTTGCGGGGTGTCGTATTCGCGCTGGCAGTTTGCGCACATCGCAAAGGCCTGCATTGATGTGCGCGCACGGTCATAAGGTATCCCCGCAATGATCGAAAGACGCGGCCCGCAATGGGTGCAATTGGTGAATGCGTAGCCGTGGCGCCGGTCTACGGGATTGCGGACCTCGCGCAGGCAATCGGGGCAAGTGGCTGCGTCGGGCGTGATCTGGGTCCGGACCGCGCCGCCGCTGCTTTGCACGATGTCAAAGCTGGCGTTTGGTGGCGGATCACCAAGCGGGGCGCAGGTAATCGCGTCGATCTGCGCCAGCGGTGGCGGATTTTGCGCAAGGGCGCTGGCAAAGCCCTGCACCCGTGCGGACGGCCCCCAAAGATCGATGCAAACGCCGCTGGCATCATTGCAGACCTGCCCTGCCAGCCCTTCTTGCGTGGCCAACCGCCAGACATAGGGGCGAAAGCCCACGCCCTGCACGCGCCCTTGCACGTGAATGCGCTGTCCGATCTGCGCCATCAGCAAATGCGCGGCAGTTGTTCGCCTGCCAGCCAGTCAACGATGCGCGTACCCCCCAACGCGGTTGTCATCTGCACCATATGCGCAGGATCGGTCGTGGTTTCGCCGATGATTGCGGCCTGCTGCCCCAGCGGATGCGTCTGCATCGCCTCAAGCAATGCGGCGGCGTCGCGGCGGGGGCAGATCGCGATCAGCTTGCCCTCGTTGGCGGTGTTCAGCGGGTCGAGCCCCAGCAATTCGCACGCGGCGGCCACGTCGGGGGCTACGGGGATATGCGCCTCGTCCAGTGTGATCCCCACGCCGGCCGTGCTTGCGATTTCGTTCAGCGTGGCGGACAGCCCCCCGCGCGTGGGGTCGCGCAGCATGGTCAGGGTTGGCACAGCGGCAAGCATTTCGGCGACCAGCCCGTGCAAGGCGGCACTGTCGGAGAGTATTTCGGTCTCGAATGTCAGGTTCTCGCGTTTTGACAACACAGCCACCCCGTGGTCGCCCATGGTGCCCGACACCAGCACGCTTTGCCCTGCCTGCACGTTTCGCGCAGACAGGTCCACCCCGTCAGCCACCACGCCAAGGCCGGTGGTCGTGATGAACACACCGTCGCCATTGCCGCGTTCGACGACCTTGGTGTCGCCGCCGATGATCTGCACGTCCGCTTCGCGGGCGGCGCTGGCCATCGACCAGACGATGCGTTCAAGGTCCGTCAGGGGAAAGCCTTCCTCAAGGATGAAACCGGCTGTCAGGTAAAGCGGCCTTGCCCCCATCATCGCCAGATCGTTCACCGTGCCATGCACCGACAGCGCCCCGATATCGCCACCGGGAAAGAACAGCGGCGCGATCACATGCCCGTCGGTCGACATGACAAGCCGCTGACCGGCTACGGTGACCAGCCCCGCATCATCGCCGCGATCAAGGACGGGATTGCCCAGATGTTTGTGAAACAGATCACGGATCAGGTCGGCCATCGCCCGCCCGCCCCCGCCGTGGGTCAGATCAACGCAGTCGGTCATATTGCACCCTCCGGCGCGCGCTGGCGGCCATAGCTGTAGTAGGCGGCACAGGCCCCCTCGGACGAGACCATGCAGGCCCCCATGGGATTATCGGGTGTGCATGCTGTCCCGAACAGTTTGCATTCCGTCGGTTTCATGACCCCGCGCAGGACGGCGGGGCATTCACAGGACTTCACCTCGCGTGATTGCTTTTGTGATATTGAAAAGCGTTTTTCGGCATCGAAACCGCCAAATTCATCGCGAATTTGCAAGGCGCTGCGGGGCACCGACCCCAGCCCGCGCCATTCGAATGCGTCGCGCAGGGTAAAAACCCCGGCCACCATGGCCTGAGCCTTGCGGTTGCCGTGGCGGGTGACGACGCGGGTATACTGGTTTTCCACCTGCGCGCGTCCCGCGTTCACCTGCGTGATCAGCATCAGGACCGATTGCATGACGTCCAGCGGCTCGAACCCTGCGATCACGACAGGTTTGCGGTATGTCTGCGCTGCGGCCTCATAGGGTTGCGACCCGATCACGGCGCTGACGTGCGATGGCCCCAGAAAGCCGTCGATGCGCGCCGGTCCGTCGGGCGCATCAAGGATATGCCCGATCGCGGCAGGCGTCAGCACATGGTTGCAGAACACCGTGAAATTGGTCAGCCCCTCGGCACGGGCCATCTTGATGGCGACGGCTGTAGGGGGTGTCGTTGTTTCGAACCCGATGGCAAAGAACACCACCTGCCGGTCAGGATTGGCGCGCGCGATGTTCAGCGTATCCAGCGTGGAATAGACCATGCGGATGTCGGCCCCCTCTGCCTTGGCGCGCAGCAGCGACCGCCGCTGCGTTCCCGGCACGCGCATCATGTCGCCATAGGTGCACAGGATCACACCCTGCGCCTCGGCCAGTTCGACCGCGTCATCCAGCCGCCGCACGGGCAGCACGCAGACAGGGCAACCGGGCCCATGGACGAAATGCACATTGGGTGGCATCAGGTCCTGCACCCCGTAGCGAAAGATCGCATGGGTGTGTCCGCCGCAGAATTCCATGAAATGATAGCTGCGCTCCGGTTGGACCGCCTGCGCGATGCGTCGGGCAAGGTTAGAGGCCAGCGTGCGGTCGCGGAATTCGCTTATATAACGCATGATGCCTCCGCGCTGATTTCGTCCAGTTCCTCTTGCAGGATGCCAGCGGCGGCCATCAGTGACAGGGTTTGTGCGGCCTCGTCCTCGCTGAGTTTGTGCAGGGCGTAGCCTACGTGGATCAGCAAAAAATCACCCACAGCCACGTCATCCAGAAGAGCCGTCGAGATGCGTTTGCGCACGTTTTCGACGGTCACGACGGCCATGTCGTCGGCCTCTATGGTCAGGACTTTGGCGGGGATGGCAAGGCACATGGTGCGCTCCTATTCTGCGGCTTTGGCGGGGCGGCGCGCGGTGTTGATCCAGTCCAGCCAATCGGCCATGCCCGCGCCGGTTTTGGCTGATGTCCGGATGATATCAAGCCGCGGATTGATACGTCGCGCATTGGCGACCAGCAGGTCGATATCAATGTCCAGATAGGGCAAAAGGTCGGCCTTGTTGATCAGTGCCAGATCGGCTGCGGCGAACATATCGGGGTATTTCAATGGCTTGTCCTCGCCTTCGGTCACAGACAGCACGACGACTTTGTGCGCCTCGCCCAGATCGAAACCTGCAGGGCACACAAGGTTGCCCACGTTTTCGATGAACAGGATGCTGTGCGGGGCGGGGGCCAGATTATCCAGCGCATGACCCACCATATGCGCATCCAGATGACAGCCCTTGCCGGTGTTGATCTGCACCGCGCGCACGCCGGTGGCGCGGATACGCTCGGCGTCGTTTGCGGTTTGCTGGTCGCCCTCGATCACCGCGCAGGGCGTCGCGGCCCCCAGCATCTCGATCGTCTTGACCAAAAGTTCCGTCTTGCCCGCACCGGGGCTGGAAACAAGGTTCAGCGCAAGGATGCCCGCCTGCCCGAAACGTTGTCTGTTGGCGGCGGCATAGCTGTCATTCTTGGCCATCAGATCGCGTTCCAGCGCAATTTCCCGCGCGGGGCTGTGATGCGTCTTGCCGTCGATCTGCATTTCTCCTTCGCCACATCCGCATGTGCCACACATCAGACCACCTCCAGCTTGCTGAGTTTCAGTGCGTCGCCCTGCAACATCTCCATCGGCCCCGCCCCGCAGTGCGGGCAAAGGTCATAGCGGTGTGCGAGCGGTGCGATTTCGTGGCACGCAAGACAGCGCGCCTTTGCGGGGGGTGTTGTGATCTCGACCGTGGCGCCTTCGGCGACCGAACCGCGCATGACCACGTCAAACCCGAAGCGCAGGGCGTCCGGTTCCACACAAGACAGCGCCCCCACCTCAAGCCAGACGCGGTTGACACGGGTAAAACCGCTGGTGCGCGCCTCTGTTTCGATGATCTCGCGGATGTTTTCGCATAGTGACATTTCATGCATGCGCCCGCCCCCCGACCGAGTGCTGGGCAAACCAGTCGCGCAGGAAGGCGGCGGCCAAATTCAGGTTGCCACGGGCCAGCGGGCTAAGCCCTTCTTTGACCTCTCCAAAATCATGGCCCGTGATGCCAAGCACGAAGGCTTGCGGCGTGCCACCGTAAAGCGTTTGACTAAGCGCCAGCACCGCCTGCGGGCTCAGGCTGTGGGTGGTGACATCTTGCGATGTGGACGCCGTGACAGGGCCAAATTCATAGGGCGTATCGGCGTGCATCAAAGCGTCGGCAAAGACGACGATGCGCGCATCCGCGATCAGCAAGGCATGATCGACGGTCAGTTGATAATCACTGGACACATGCACATCCGGTACGTCCGTCATGAGTGCGGCCAGCGCAGGCCCCAGCCCGTCGTCACCCCGCCCGGGGTTGCCATATCCGATGAGCCGCATCATAGCGCGCGCACCCGACGGTCAAGGATTTGACCGTCGGTATCCAGCAATTCGACCTCCAGCGGCATCTGCCCCAGCGCGTGCGTCGCGCAGGACAGGCAGGGGTCATAGGCGCGGATCGCGACTTCGACATGGTTCAGCATGCCTTCGGTGATTTCGAGCTGGCCTGACAGTTCCTTGATGGCCACATCCCTGACGGCGCGGTTCATGCCTTCGTTGTTGTGGGTCGTGGACACGATCAGGTTGCAATAGGTGACCTGATCATTCTCATCGACCTTGTAGTGGTGGATCAGATTGCCGCGGGGGGCTTCGATCACGCCGATGCCTTCTTCGCGACGGTCGCCTGTCGCTTTCAGGTCTGTGCCTTGCAGATCGGGATCGTGCAGCAGTGCGGTGATCTTTTCCACACAATGGACCACCTCGATCATGCGCGCCCAGTGATTGGCAAGGATTGCGTGCACTCTGCCCCCGTTTGCCACCGCCAGCAGTTCATCGCGCGCGGCATTGGCCAAGGGTGTGTCGATCACGCTGACGGTGTTCATCCGCGCCAGAGGACCGACGCGGTACCAGCCTGTTTCAGGCCCCATGTCGCGCAGATAGGGGAATTTCATGTAGGACCACGCGCGCACCTCTTCGGCCAGTTTGCTGTGGTATTGGTCATAGGGTAGCTGGTCAAAGACCGCCTGACCCGCGGCGTCGATCATCCGCAGATTGCCGTGATAAAGGTCAAGCGCGCCATCGCCTGCGCGCACCAGCGCCATGTATTTCGAGGGAAAGACCCCGAAACTGCCCACCAGTTCGGCGTGATCCAGCGTATAGTCGCGGGCCAGCGCCAGCGCGTCCAGCGCCCAAGCCTGCATTTCGGCCACGGTTTTCAGGAACATATCGCGCGTCGCAAGCGGCAGATTATGGTTGATCCCGCCCGGAATGGCGGCGGTGCCGTGGATTTTCTTGCCTGCTGTCGCTTCGATAATATCCTGCCCGAATTTGCGCATCAGGATCGCGCGGCGGCCCAGTTCGGGCTTTTCGCGCAGGACCTCGAAGATGTTGCGCTTGGCGGCGGGGGCATCGAAACCGAACAACAGGTCAGGGGCGGCAAGGTGGAAGAAGTGCAGCACATGGCTTTGCATCACTTGCCCGTAGTGCATCAGGCGGCGCATTTTTTCCGCCGTGGGGGGCAGTTCATCGACCCCGCAGATCACGTCCATCGCCTTGGCCGATGCCAGATGGTGACTGACAGGGCAGATGCCGCACAGGCGCTGGACGATCACGGGGACCTCCCACATCAGCCGCCCGTGGATGAACCGTTCAAACCCGCGGAATTCGACGATGTGCAGGCGGGCCTCGTCGACCATGCCGTCCTGATCAAGGTGGATCGTGACCTTGCCATGTCCTTCGACGCGGGTCACGGGCGATATTTCAATGGTGCGCGGTGTGTCAGTCAAAGCGAATATACCCCCGTTCAAAGCCGTCGAACTTACCCGTGAGCAATGCCATCAGCGTGCTGTAAATCACGTCGCCCGTAGGCGCACAGCCAGGGATTTGATAGTCGATCTCGACGACTTCGGAACAGGGATAAACGCGGTCCAGAAGCAGCGGCAGCGCGGGATCATTGGGGATGATCTGTTCGCGGTTC
>JBFEQR010000037.1:0-9992 GCA_041549425.1 Yoonia sp.
CAATCAGATACCCCAACACCGACCCAAGCCCCAGCCGCGTCGCAATCGGCACGGCGACGACGCCAGCTATCAGAAAAATAAAGGCGAGCAGTAGAAAGTCGGTCATATGAATATCCCCTTGGCTGGCCCCAGCATGCACAGAGGTGGTCCGTTTTGAAAAGAGACCATGACAGCACACCACAAAAAAGGGAGGGCCAAGGCCCCCCCATAGTTTCGCTGATCAAGCTCACTCATTATACCGCTCGGTTTTTTTGCCTGCGGCCTGATCCGCGTCAGAGCAGGCGCACCCGCTCTGAAGCTCTGTATTTCCTAGCTACAGCCCGACGTTCCGCCGCAGGTATTGCACTTCATGCAGGTGCCGTTACGCACCAGCGTGTAGTTGCCGCATTCACCGCAGGGATCACCCTCGTAGCCCTGCATCTTCGCCTTGTCGCGGGCGGAAATTGTGGTGGCCGTGCCTGTCGCAACGATGCTTTCGCTGACCTCGGTCACCAGTGTCTGCACGTCGCCTGTCTGCTCTTTCGCGATGGCGTCGGAGACGCCTTTGAACATGACCAGATCATGTGGCATCCGCTTGCGCAGGTAACCGGTGGAGGAAATCTGCTTGAGCACTTCCAGCGACCGCGATGCGTTGTTTGCTGTCGGGGCCTGCACGTTCGATACGCCCTCTTCCTCGCCACGGCCGATGTCGTCGAAGGATGCGCCCTCTGGCTTGACGTGCGCCAGATCGGTGCGGTCCAGATAGCTGACAGCGAGTTCGCGGAAGATATAGTCAAGGATCGACGTCGCATTCTTGATGCTGTCGTTGCCCTGAACCATGCCTGCGGGTTCGAACTTGGTGAATGTGAAGGCATCCACAAACTCTTCCAGAGGCACGCCGTATTGCAGACCAACCGATACCGCGATGGCAAAGTTGTTCATCATGGCGCGGAAACCGGCACCTTCCTTGTGCATGTCGATGAAAATCTCGCCCAACTGGCCGTCTTCATATTCGCCGGTGCGCAGGTAAACCTTGTGCCCGCCCACGATCGCCTTTTGGGTGTACCCTTTGCGGCGCTGTGGCATCTTTTCACGCTCGCGGTTGCGCACCTCTTGCACGATGATCTTTTCGACGATCTTTTCAGCCAGCACAGCCGCCTTTTCGTGGTGGTTGCCGCTTTCGAGAATCTCTGCCGCGTCGTCGTCATCCTCGACCAAGGCTGCCGCCAATGGCTGGGACAGTTTCGATCCGTCACGGTAAAGCGCGTTGGCCTTTACACCCAAAGACCAAGACAGCTCATAGGCTTTCTGACAGTCCTCGATGGTCGCGTCATTAGGCATGTTGATCGTCTTCGAAATCGCCCCCGAGATGAACGACTGGGCCGCGGCCATCATATAGATGTGGCTGTCAACGCTCAGATAACGCTTGCCTTTTTTGCCGCACGGGTTGGCGCAATCAAAGACGGTCAGGTGTTCATCCTTCAGGAATGGCGCGCCTTCCAGCGTCATGGTTCCGCAGACGTGATCGTTGGCCGCCTCGATGTCCTGCTTGGAATAGCCAAGGTGGCGCAGCAGATCGAAGGTCGGGTCGTTCAGCTTTTCGGCGGGAATGCCCAGCGTCTTGGTGCAGAATTCCTCGCCCAGCGTCCACCGGTTGAAAACAAAGCGGATGTCGAATGCCGACGCCAGTGCGCCCTCGATCTTGTCCAGTTCCGCCTGACCGAAGCCATGCCCGATCAGTGATGTGTGGTTGATCGCAGGCGCCTGCCCGATTGAACCATGGCCAACTGCATAGGCGATGATTTCCTCGATCTGCGCAGAGCCATAGCCGAGCTTTTCAAGCGCCGCTGGCACCGACTGGTTGATGATCTTGAAATAACCGCCACCGGCCAGTTTCTTGAACTTCACCAACGCAAAGTCAGGTTCGATCCCTGTGGTGTCGCAGTCCATGACCAGACCGATTGTGCCGGTTGGCGCAATGACGGACACCTGCGCGTTGCGGTAGCCGTGCTTTTTGCCCAGCTTCAGCGCCTCGTCCCAGCTGCCAACGGCCAGTTCGATCAGTTTCTGATCGGGGCAGTTAGCGTGATCCAGTGGCACCGGCTTGACCTCAAGCGCGTCATAGCCGTCTGTTTTGCCCAAGGCCGCCTGACGGTGGTTCTTGATGACACGCAGCATGTGCTTGCTGTTTTTCTTGTAACCAGGGAACGCACCCAGCTCGCCCGCCATTTCGGCGGAGGTTGCATAGGACACGCCGGTCATGATCGCGGTCAGGGCAGCACCCATCGCACGGCCTTCGTCGCTGTCATAGCCGAAGCCCATATTCATCAAGAGGCCGCCGATGTTGGCATAGCCCAGACCCAATGTCCGGAAGTCATAGGACCGCTGCGCGATTTCCTTGGACGGGAATTGCGCCATCATGACCGAGATTTCCAACGTCACCGTCCACAGACGTGTGGCGTGCATATAGTCTTCGGCCTGGAATTCACCGTCTTTGTAGAAGGTCAGCAGGTTCATCGACGCAAGGTTACAGGCCGTGTCGTCCAGGAACATGTACTCGGAACAGGGGTTCGAGCCACGGATCGCACCGTCTTCGGGGCATGTGTGCCATGCGTTCACGGTGTCGTGGTACTGGATGCCCGGATCGGCGCAGGCCCATGCGGCGTGGCCAACCTGTTCCCAAAGATCGCGCGCCTTGATGATCTTGGCGACCTCGCCGTTGCGGCGGTTGATCAGCTTCCAGTCAGCGTCTTGCTCGACAGCCTTCAAGAAGGCATCGGTGACACGAATCGAGTTGTTCGAGTTCTGGCCAGAGACACTGTTGTAGGCTTCCGAATCCCAGTCTGTGTCATAGGTGGGGAATTCGATGCTGGAATAGCCCTGCTTGGCGTAATCCAGAACGCGCTTGATGTATGTCTCTGGAATTGCAGACCTTTTCGCATCCTTTACGGCTGCGGCCAATGTGTCATTGGTCTTGGGGTCATAGGCGGCGACCTCTTCCCCGTCCCACGATTTGATCGCGGCAAAGATCGCGTTCAGGTAACGCGCGTGCATCTTGGAGCCTGCGACGATGGACGCCACTTTCTGCTCTTCCAGCACCTTCCAGTTGATGAATTCTTCAATATCGGGGTGATCGGCGTCGACGATAACCATCTTGGCCGCACGGCGTGTTGTGCCGCCCGATTTGATCGCACCCGCTGCACGGTCACCGATTTTCAGGAAACCCATCAGGCCGGACGATTTGCCGCCACCTGACAGCGCCTCGCCCTCGCCGCGCAGCGACGAAAAGTTGGTGCCGGTGCCAGAGCCATATTTGAACAAGCGCGCCTCACGGACCCAAAGGTCCATAATACCACCGTCGTTTACCAGATCATCATCCACGGACTGGATAAAGCAGGCATGCGGCTGGGGGTGCTCATAAGAAGAGGTCGATTTGGTCAGCTCGCCGGTCTGGTAGTCGACGTAATGGTGGCCCTGCGCAGGACCGTCGATGCCGTAAGCCCAGTGCAGACCGGTGTTGAACCACTGCGGGCTGTTGGGGGCCGCGCGCTGTGTGGCCAGCATATAGCGCATTTCGTCGAAGTAAGCACGGGCGTCGTCCTCGGATGTGAAATAGCCGCCTTTCCAGCCCCAATAGGTCCATGCACCTGCCAGACGATCAAAGACCTGCTTGGCAGAGGTTTCACCGCCGAACGTCGCGCCTTCGGCTGGGACAGACCGCCAAAGGAATTCAGGTACACCCTTTTCCTTCACCTTTTTCAATGCGGAGGGCACGCCCGCTTTGCGAAAATATTTCTGCGCGATCACGTCAGAGGCAACCTGGCTCCAACCTGCGGGGATTTCGCAATCATCAAGCTTGAACACAATCGTGCCGTCAGGGTTTCTGATTTCGGATGTTGTGGTTTTGAATTCCAGCGCCCCGTAAGCACCTGACTTGCTTGTTGTGAAATTGCGTTCAATCTTCATTGGCTCTGCCCCGTTTACAACTGCCGACGTTACGGCGAAATTTTTATGCCCCGCAAACACGGTGCGTCCTGTGAAACAGCTCTAAACAAGGAAAAACCCAACGGCCCCGATGAATGACCGGGTATTCGTCAGCACGATGCTTTGCGCATCTGCCTCATGCTCTTTCGCTGTTACCGGCACCACATATTGTGGCCAACCAGCCGGTTTGCACAACTTGGCGCAACCACCCCTAGTGGGTCAACGGATTTTTAACACAAAATACAGATTTATCTTGTTGACTGGCCGGCAACAGGATGGGCGGGATCTGCGGGAATGATTCACGCACAGGTTTGTCCACAAGCGCTGGCCGTCGGGTCATTTTGCAGAAAGCCTTATAGTCGGCAGGTTTAGCCCAAAAGCTTCAGGCAATCTCTGAAGCCGCCCGAATAACCTTAACGATTTCTTAACATTTTGACCGGCAATCAGCCGCAGGTTCTTGGGTCACAGGTGTGAACGTTGATGAAGGATCACCAGGCCGCAGAGAATCAAGCAAGCGCACAAAAAAACAGCACGCAAAAGCGTGCGTCCCGCAGATGCGGTAATTGAATTCATGCTCTTGTGAAGTGGTCGGGGCGGAGAGATTCGAACTCCCGACCCTCTGTTCCCAAAACAGATGCGCTACCAGGCTGCGCTACGCCCCGAACCATGTGCGGTTCTTTAGCCCCAGAAAACTGATTTGAAAACCCCTAACTGTCAGTCTTTTCCACACAAGGCAAAATAGCGTCGGCACCAAAGCTGGGATGCTGCATCACATCCCCTTCCGAGATGCCCAAACGGCGCGACAGCCCGCCATTGATCTCAAGAACCACCTGCGCGTCCGCACCACTGAGGATCGGCGTCAGATCACCGGGAATCGCATTTTCATGGATTCGCAGGATTTCACCGTCAGGACCGGTGAAAAGCAAGTCGAGCGGTATCAGCGTGTTCTTCATCCAAAAGCTGAGCGGCTTGGGACGGTCGTAGACAAACAGCATGCCCGACAGGGTCGGCATCGCCTCTACGTACATCAGGCCTTGTGCGCGCTCCTCGTTGTCATCGGCGACGGCGACGGCGAAGGTCGCCTGCCCCCAATCGCCAGATACAGTCACCTTGTCTTCGGCACAAACGGCCCAGACCGGACTGCAGACAACTGAAAATAAGAGTGCGGAAATGACCGCCTTCACTTTGCTGCGGCCTCCCAGCCTATGACCTCGATCGCCATGCGGCCCCGTTCGCCGTCGACCATGCGCAGGCCAACAGCCTCGCCCGACTGCAAATCCGACAGGCCAGAGCGGCGCAACACCTCGACATGGATAAAGATGTCTTCGTTACTGCCAAAAACATTGGCAAAACCAAAGCCCTTGCCCTTGTCGAACCATTTCACGCGCGCAGGCTCAATCGGCCGACTGGCGATGTCATCTTGCGTAAACTCCGCCATATCGCGCAGCGGCACCGCTTCATCCGAATTTGGCGGTTCAATCGAAAGCACCTCGATCGCCTGCAGGCCGCGTTGCGTGTCCTGCACCAGCAACCGCATGCCCGACCCGTCCACAACAGAGCCTTGCCCAAAGTTGCGCAAGACATTGGCGTGAAGCAGAATGTCTGGGCCTCCGCTGTCCGCGACGACAAAACCGAACCCTTTGCCGGGGTCGAACCATTTCACCTGGCCCTGAACCTGGCGCGGCGCGCCAGCCTCCTGCGTTTCCATTGTCTCTTCCTTCTGAGCAGTCCCGCCAAAACAGCCGCGACACGCAATCTTCCTTAAAAATAACGTAAAAACGCCATCTTAAGGTAATATTGCGGCACAAAATGTTCAAAATTATGGCGAAAGTCGCGACACGGCCCAATTTTCCTCAATTTTACTGCGTGACCACCGAAACCGATCATGCAACCTGAATGCACCGTCGGACCAAAACTCGATCTCTAACGGCACAAGGCGAAACCCTCCCCAAAAAGGCGGCCGTTCGGGGTCCGGACCTTTTTGTACAGTTAACTTTGCGACTGCCGCCATCAACGATGCGCGCGATGCCAGCGGTTGCGATTGTTGTGATGCCCATGCGCCCAGCCTGCTTTGCAGGGAACGCGACTTGTAATAGGCATCCGCGATTGCCCCGTCTTCTTTCGTGACGGTGCCCCGCACCCTGATTTGCCTGGCCAGTGACTTCCAGTGCATAACAAATGCGGCTTTGCCGGATGAGGCAAGCTCCTGCCCCTTTCGGCTTTCGTAGTTGGTGTAAAACACGAATGCGTCGTCCTCGATGTCCTTCAAAAGGACCATGCGCACATTCGGCATACCGGTGTCGTCCACCGTGGAAAGGGCAATGGCATTGGGGTCGTTCAGCTCTGCCTTGGCGGCCTCCGCGAGCCACTGTCTTGCAATAGCAAAAGGATCATCCCCCGCGAAAATTCCGCCACGGTCAGACATTACAGTAGTCCCAATTATTCTTCCGCAGTGAGGCTATGCCGGATCGTTGACAGTCGCAAGCATTTAACCGGATTGTTCAGACACTTGCCCGCTTGATTGCAATCACCTAAACGGTGAAGCAAGAAAACAAGCAAAATGCGCAAAGGATGGGCACAATGACATCACAACTGATGCAGGGCAAACGCGGTCTGATCATGGGATTGGCCAACGACAAATCGATCGCTTGGGGCATTGCCAAAGCCTGTGCAGACGCGGGTGCCGAGCTTGCGTTCTCCTATCAGGGCGAGGCGCTGATGAAACGGGTCGCACCGCTGGCGGCCTCTGTCGGGTCTGACATTGTCCTGCCCTGTGATGTGGGCGACGAGGCCTCCATCGACGCGCTGTTCAGCGAGTTGCAAGAGCGGTGGGGCAAGCTGGACTTCATCGTGCATGCCATTGGTTTTTCAGACAAAGGTGAATTGCGGGGCCGCTACGTCGATACCACGCGTGGCAATTTCCAGACATCGATGGATATCTCGGTTTATTCGTTTACGGCCGTTGTGCAGCGCGCCGAAAAGATGATGACCGAAGGCGGCTCCTGCCTGACGCTGACGTATTATGGCGCCGAAAAAGTGATGCCCCACTACAATGTCATGGGCGTGGCCAAAGCCGCACTCGAGGCCTCCGTGCGGTATCTGGCCGAGGATCTGGGCAAGGACAACATCCGCGTCAATGCGATCAGCGCGGGCACGATCAAGACACTGGCGGCCTCGGGGATCGGTGACTTCCGTCTGATCATGAAATGGAACGAATACAACTCTCCCCTGCGTCGTACGGTCACACAAGAAGAGGTCGGCAAATCTGCCCTCTACCTGCTGTCCGATCTGGGCAGTGCTGTCACAGGCGAAGTCCTGCACGTCGACGCCGGCTACCATGTTGTCGGCATGAAGGCCGTCGACGCCCCCGATATCACCAAAGAATAGGACCGCCCGATGACAGATCGTTTGCCACATGAAAAAGGCTTCCACATCAGTTGGGACCAGATCCACCGTGACAGCCGCGCGCTAGCATGGCGACTGGACGGACAAGGACCTGACGACGGCGCATGGCGGGCCGTAGTGGCCATCACCCGCGGCGGCATGGCTCCCGCAATGATCGCTGCGCGCGAACTGGACATCCGTACTGTCGATACCATCAGCGTGAAAAGCTACGACCATCAGGACCAGTCAGAAGCAAAAGTGCTAAAAGCACCCGACGCGGCGCTGATGGGCGACGGCACCGGCATTCTGATTATCGACGATCTGGTCGACAGCGGCAAAACGCTGGAACTGGTGCGCGCGCTCTACCCCAATGCGCATTTCGCAACTGTCTATGCCAAACCGAAAGGCCGCCCGCAGGTAGACACATTCATCACAGAAGTCAGTCAGGACACTTGGATCTTCTTCCCATGGGATATGGCTCTGCAATATGTCGAACCCTATCGCGGCAAGGACTGACCCGCCCCTTCTTCCGAGCAGAAATATCCCCGCCGGAGGCACTAAAACAAAACAAATGCGGCGCAGCCGCCCCTTTGGAACACCATCATGAGCCTTTCTCGCACCGCCAAAACCTTCGCACCACCCGTGATGGAAGCACGGCGCTGGCTTGATGGTGTCACCCACCCTGTGGACCGCCCGCTGCTGAATGTCAGTCAGGCCGCGCCGGTCGCCCCCCCGCCCGAAGCGATGCGGCAAGCGATGGCCGAGATCGTGGTCAACGACGCGGAGGCACATCTTTACGGCCCCGTGCTGGGTCTGCCTGCCTTGCGCGCAGAGGTCGCGCAGCAATGGAGCGCGCATTACAACGGCCAGATCAAACCCGATCAGGTGGCGATTACATCGGGCTGCAATCAGGCCTTTGCGGCAGCCGTCGCAACCCTTTGCGATGAAGGCGACGAAGTGATTATCCCTGTCCCCTATTATTTCAACCACCGTATGTGGCTGGATATGTCAGGGGTCAAGACCGTGCCGCTGATGGCAGGCGACGGCATGATTCCTGACGCGGCACAGGCTGCCGCATTGATCACGTCACGCACCCGCGCGATTGCCTTGGTCAGCCCCAATAACCCCTGCGGCGTGGAATATCCAAAAGAGGTCCTGCGCGCCTTTATGGACCTCGCGCGCGCGCGCGGCATCGCGCTGATCGTGGACGAGACCTACCGCGATTTCGACAGCCGCAGCGGCGCGCCCCATGATCTGTTCACCGATCCCGACTGGGACGACACGCTGATCCAGCTCTATTCGTTCTCGAAAGCCTATCGTCTGACGGGCCACCGCGTCGGCGCTGTGATCGCGGGCACCCAAAGACTGGCCGAGATCGAGAAATTCCTCGACACAGTCACCATCTGCCCCAACCAGTTGGGCCAGCGCGCGGCCCTTTGGGGGATGCAAAATCTGGGCGACTGGCTGGCCGGTGAACGGCTTGAAATTCTGGACCGGCGCGCGGCCATCACTGAAAACTTTCCGGTACTGGCCGACAAGGGTTGGACGCTTTTGGGATGTGGTGCCTATTTCGCCTATGTGCAGCACCCTTTTACAATGTCTTCCGCCGATCTTGCCCCGCTTCTGGTGAAAGAGGCCGGTATTTTGCTGCTCCCTGGCACCATGTTCATGTCCGCCGATCTGCCCGGTGGTGAAAGCCAGTTGCGCATCGCCTTTGCCAACATCGACCGCGCTGGCGTGGCGACCCTTTTCAACAGGCTGTCATCGCTGTCGCTCTGACCCTTGCGCCCCCTGTAATCGCCGCTTATTCATGCCCCAACCAGCGGGTGGAGCGTTCTGTAAAATGGCACAAAAAAGCAATAAACGATATGGTGCATGGATCATCGTCGGTGTGATCCTTTTGGGGTTGGCCGGATTTGGCACGGGCGGCCTGAACGGGACTATCCGCAACCTTGGCACCGTCGGCGACAAAGAGGTGCCGGTCGCATCCTATCAACGCGCCCTGAACGAACAGATTCGCGCGCTTTCCGCACAATTCGGGCAACAGGTGACCTTTCAGCAGGCACAGGCCTTTGGCCTTGATCAGGCCGCGCTTAATCAGGTGATCCTGCTGCGCACCCTCGACAACGAAGCGGACAATCTCGGCGTGTCCGTCGGTGACCAGAACGTATTCGAACGGCTGCAGGCCATTCCCTCTTTTCAGGGTGCTGGCGGCTTCAACCGCGAAACCTATCGTCTGGCACTGCAACAATCAGGCCAGTCGGCAGCCGAGTTCGAGGCAGGACTGCGCGAAGAAACCGCCCGCACATTGCTGCAAGGGGCCGTTGTTGGCGGCATTCCGACACCAGCGGCCTTTGCTGATACGCTGATCCAATATGCCAGTGAAAGCCGTTCCATCACGTGGGCTGCGGTTTTACCGCAAATGCTGACCGCACCCCTGCGCGGCGCGACAGAGGCGGATTTGCAGGCCTATTACGATGCAAACCCCGATGAATTCACCGCGCCCGAAACGCGTGAAATCAAATATGCATGGCTGACGCCCACGATGATCGTCGAAAAAATGGACGTGTCTGACGTGGCAATCGAACAGCTTTACAACGACCGCATCGATCAATTCGTGCAGCCAGAACGCCGTCTGGTCGAAC
>JBFEQR010000038.1:0-9926 GCA_041549425.1 Yoonia sp.
CACGCGGTTTGGGGCAATTGTCTGAGTTGACGATGCCTTTACTTAATGAGGAACGAAAGCAATGAAGCACCCGGTTGATGTCCATGTTGGCAAACGCATACGCCACCGTCGCTGGATGAACGGCACGACGCAGCAGCAACTTGCAGAGGCTGTGGGGATCAAATTTCAACAGATCCAGAAATACGAAACCGGTATGAACCGCGTCAGCGCATCGCGCCTTTGGGACATCGCCAATGTCCTGAATGTAGAGGTGTCTTTCTTTTTCGAGGGCCTTGATAACGAACGTCCCGCCGAAGCCAGCACATCCGACATGCCCGGTGATATCCTGACGGACAAAGAAGCGCTGGAGCTTTTGCGCTCCTACTATGCCATCCCCGAAAACCAGCGTCGCCGCCTGTTCGATCTGGCCCGCGTGCTAAGCGAAGCCGCCTAACGCGCTATTGACCTTATCCATTGCGCTGCGTTACCGCCGATGGCGAATGCGGCGCAATGCAGAGGTCTTTCCATGACTGTTGATGAAACAACCCAAACGGAACTTGTGCAGGTGGCACATGCGCTGGCCGATGTCGCGCGTCCTGTCACCTTGGCCCATTTCCGCGCGTCAGGCCTTGCTGCCGATAACAAACTGCTGGGTGGCTTTGATCCGGTCACGGTTGCCGATCGTGGCGCTGAAAAGGCGATGCGCGATCTGCTGGCCAAATTGCGCCCCGACGACGCCATTCTGGGCGAAGAATTCGGGCATCAGACAGGGACATCAGGCCTGACATGGGTCCTTGACCCGATCGACGGGACCCGCGGCTATATCAGCGGTACGCCGGTTTGGGGGGTGTTGATTGCGGTGTCCGATGAAAACGGACCGCTGTGTGGCATCATCGATCAACCCTATATTCAGGAACGCTTTTTTGGCGGGTTTGGTGCAGCCACGGTGAATGGTCCGATGGGGCAGGCCACACTGCAAACCCGCAGCCCGCGTCCCTTGTCGCAGGCCACAGTCGTCACAACCTTCCCCGAGGTGGGCACAACAGCAGAGCAAGCGGCGTTTCATGCGGTCGCCGGACAGGCAAAGCTGACCCGCTATGGCATGGATTGTTATGGCTACGCGCTTTTGGCGGCGGGTCAGATTGATCTGGTGATCGAAGCGGGGCTGAACGCCTATGACATTCAGGGCCCGATGGCGGTGATCGAGGCAGCGGGGGGGCTTGTCACCGACTGGCAGGGCGGTCCTGCCCATGAAGGCGGGCGCGTTGTGGCTGCTGCGAATGCCGAAATTCACGCACAGGCGCTGGCTGTTCTAAGGCGCGCCGATGACGACTAGGCTGCTGATTAGGAACGCCGACGTTTTGCTGACGATGGACGACGCGCGGCGCGAATTGCGCGGGGCTGATCTGCGCGTGCAGAATGGTGTGATCACGGCCATTGGCGTTAATCTGGAGGCGGATGGCTGCACCGTGTTTGACGCCCGTGGCAAGATCGTGACGCCTGGCCTCGTGAACACCCATCACCACCTTTATCAAACGCTGACGCGCGCCGTACCGGGTGCGCAGGATGCGTTGCTGTTTGGCTGGTTACAGCGGCTTTATCCGATCTGGGCAAGGTTCGGCCCCGAAGAGATGTTCGTCTCGGCCCAAGTCGGGCTGGCAGAACTGGCGCTGTCGGGCTGCACGCTGACGTCCGATCATCTGTATCTTTACCCCAACGGGGCGCGGCTCGACGATACCATTGTTGCCGCACAAGAGGTCGGCTTGCGCTTTCACGCCACCCGCGGCGCGATGAGCATTGGCGAAAGCGACGGCGGCCTGCCCCCCGACGCGCTGGTCGAAGACGAAGCTGCGATCCTGCGCGACAGTATCCGCGTCATTGATGCCTTTCATGACCCCAACCCCGGCGCGATGGTGCGCGTCGGCGTGGCCCCCTGTAGCCCGTTTTCCGTCACCCGCGAATTGATGCGCGATGCGGCCTTGCTGGCGCGTGACAAGGGCGTGATGATGCACACCCATCTGGCCGAGAACGACGAAGACATCGCCTATTCGCTGGAAAAATTCGGCTGCCGTCCGGGGCAATATGCCGAAGATCTGGGCTGGACGGGC
The DNA here is from genome assembly GCA_041549425.1 of Yoonia sp. Taxonomy (GTDB): domain Bacteria; phylum Pseudomonadota; class Alphaproteobacteria; order Rhodobacterales; family Rhodobacteraceae; genus Yoonia. The sequence continues at coordinate 2,088 of JBFEQR010000038.1, forward strand.
GATGATGTGTGGCATGCGCATTGTGTAAAGCTGGACAGTCGGGAAATCGACCTTTTCGCGCGCTCGCGCACAGGTGTGGCGCATTGCCCCTGTTCAAATTGCAGGCTTGGCTCCGGGATCGCACCGGTGCGCGCGATGCGCGATGCGGGGGTGCCTGTGGGTTTGGGTGTGGACGGGTCGGCCAGCAACGACATCGGCAATCTGGCGGCAGAGGCGCGGCAGGCCATGTTGTTGCAGCGGGTGCAAAACGGCGCTGACGCCATGTCGGCGCGCGAAGCGCTCGAGATCGCGACCCGTGGCGGCGCGCAGGTTCTGGGCCGCGACGATTGCGGCCAGCTTGCCGTGGGCAAGCGCGCCGATATCGCGGTCTGGGATGCCTCTGCCATCGAGAATGCCGGATCATGGGACCCCGCCGCCCTGTTGCTGGCGGGACCGGCGAAGGTCGATGCGCTGTTTGTGGAAGGCCGTGCCGTTGTGGTTGAAGGACGCATGGCGACTATCGATCTGGATCATGTCATCGCGCGGCAAAACGCCCTCGCGCAAAGGCTTGCAGAGGGCTGATCCTAGGCTTTGCTCACGCGCCCGCCCGCGACCCACACATCTTTGATCGCGCGGTCATCGCCCATCATGATTGTGGGAAAGACCGCGCCCCAGATATCATCTGCCTGCGCCGTGCGCTGGCTGATCGCGGGCGTCGAGGCAAGGTCCAGCACAACGATATCCGCAGCCGATCCTGCACCCAGACGGCCGATTGTGCCGGTCATCTTCAAGGCCTCTGCTGACCCCTCGGTCGCCAGCCAAAGCAGTTGCGCGGGATGCAAAGCGGTGCCGCGCAACTGGCTGATCTCATAGGCGCTGGCCATGGTCCGCAGCATCGAAAATGACGATCCGCCACCGGTGTCCGTGGCCAGACCGATATTGACGGCCCGCTTTGCCAAGCCCATCAGATCGAACAGCCCCGACCCAATGAAGGTGTTGGATGTGGGGCAATGGACGACAGCCGCGCCCACCTCTGCCAGTTTTGCGATCTCGCGTTCCTGCAAGTGGATCGCATGACCGTAAATCCCGTTTTCACCCAGCAGGCCGAAGGCCTCGTATGTGTCCAGATAATCGCGTGCATCCGGAAACAGCTCATGCATCCATGCGATTTCGGGCAGTTGTTCGCTCAGATGGGTCTGCATCAGGCACTCGGGATGCTCTGACCACAGCGCGCCAAGCGCGGCGAGCTGGTCCGGCGTGGATGTCGGCGAAAACCGTGGCGTGATGGCATAACGGGCCCGCCCGCGCCGGTCCCATTTCGCAAGCAAGGCCTTGCTGTCGTCATAGGCGGATCGGGCGGTATCGCGCAGCGTGTCGGGGGCGTTGCGGTCCATGCAGGTCTTGCCCGCGACCACGGCCATATGGCGGGCCTCTGCGGCCTCAAAGAACGCATCCACGCTTTCGGGGTGGATCGTGCAAAAGCTGCACAAGGTCGTCGTCCCGTGGGCCAGCGCCAGATCAAGGGTCCGCGCGGCCAGATCATCAGCGTAGGCCTTGTCGCCAAAGCGGGATTCCTCGGGGAAGGTATAGGTGTTCAACCAGTCAATTAGCTGTTTGCCCCAACTGGCGATAATGGCTGTCTGGGGGTAGTGCATATGGGCATCCACAAACCCCGCCATGATCAGACTGTCACCGTAATCGGTGACCTGCGCCTGCGGATGGGCCGCGCGCAAGGTTGCGCCATTACCGGTCTCCACAATGCGCCCGTTGCTGATCAAAACGCCCCCTGCGGTGTCAAAACGGGTCACGTCCTGCCAATCCTGCGTCAGCGGATTGCCCGTAAAGGCGAGTGTCTGTCCAAGAAGAAGCTGCATATCCATGCGCCAACCATATGGCCGTTGTGACATGCGGTAAATCGGTGAAATCGCATTGTGCGCAGGTCGCGATTGGCTATGCTGCCCCTGCAGCAAAGGGTGGGTGCAATGGCCGACACCAGTAACAACAGCGACGACGAAGCTTTTGGCATCACCGACCGTTTGATCAGTGATGTGATGGAGGCCGTCGCCGCCAATGACGGGCGGCTTGTCAGCGGCTATCTGGAACCGCTGCACGCGGCCGATATTGCACACCTGCTTGAACAGATTGATGCGCGCGACCGGCGGGCGCTGCTGACCGTTATGCCCGGGCGGATTGACGGTGATGTGCTGTCGGAACTTGCCGAAAACCTGCGCGAAGAGGTCATCGAACAGCTTGCGCCGGCTGATCTGGCCGAAGCGGTGCGCGATCTGGAAAGCGACGATGTCGTCGATCTGGTCGAATATCTGGACGAGGACCAGCAAGAGGCCGTGCTGGACGCCCTTGATGCGGGCGACCGTGTCGTTGTGGAACAGGCGCTGTCCTATCCCGAGGAATCTGCCGGTCGTCACATGCAGTCCGAACTGGTGCGCGCGCCCGAACACTGGACCGTGGGCGAGGCGATTGACTATCTGCGCTCGGACGTGCTGCTGCCGGAACAGTTCTATCACATTATTCTGGTCGATCCGCGCCTGAAGGCGGTGGGCTATGTGACGCTTGGGCGTATCCTGAGCAACCCGCGCCAGATGCCCCTGCGCAACCTGACAGAGGACACATTCCGCACCTTCCACGTCAATCAGGACGTCGAAGAGGTGGCGCAGGCGATCAACCACTACCACATGATCACCGCGCCCGTTGTGGATGATGACGAACGCATTGTCGGTGTGATTACCATCGACGACGCGATGATGTTCCTTGAGGAAGAGGCAGAAGAGGACCTTTTGCGTCTTGCCGGTGTCGGCGAAGGCAGTCTGTCGGACCGCGTGATCGAAACCACCCGCCAGCGCTTTCCATGGCTTGCCGTCAACCTTGTGACGGCGATCCTTGCCTCGATGGTGATTTCCCTGTTCGAGGACACGATCACCGGACTGGTTGCACTGGCGGTCTTGATGCCGATTGTGGCCTCGATGGGCGGCAATGCGGGCACGCAGTCCCTGACCGTGGCCGTGCGCGCCCTTGCCACGCGGGATCTGACAACCGCGAACGTCTGGCGCGTCATCAAGAAAGAGGCGCTGGTCGGTCTGATCAACGGCATGATTTTTGCCGTGGTCATGGGCATCGTCGGTGTGGTCTGGTTTGGCTCACCCATGCTGGGTGTGGTTATTGCGGCGGCAATGGTGATCAATCTTGTGGTCGCAGGTTTTGCGGGGACCGTTATTCCGGTTCTGCTGGAAAAGCTGGGCGTCGATCCGGCACTTGCGTCAGGTGCATTTGTAACGACCGTGACGGATGTTGTGGGCTTTTTTGCCTTTCTCGGTCTCGCGGCCATGTGGCTTTTGTAATGGACAAATCTGCCGCACGCACAGCCGCCTTTGCCCGCCGCAAGGCCGCGCATCAGCCCCATGGCGCAACCGCGGGCTACCTGAGCGAGGTTCTGGCAGGCTATCGCGGCGTCCCGCTGGCCGGATACATGGCCATGCGCACCGAGATCGACCCGACCCCCGCCATGGCCGAGGCGGCAGCCCACGGCCCCGTCGGTGTGCCTGTTATTATCGGTGCGGCGCAGCCGTTGCGGTTCCGCATCTGGGAACCGGATAGCGCCATGATTGACGGGGAATTCGGGGCAAAAATCCCTGAAACGGGCGATTGGATGACACCGCAAATCGTGATCGTGCCACTGGTCGCTTTTGACCGGCGGGGCGGGCGGCTGGGCTATGGGGGCGGGTTTTATGACCGCACGCTGGAACAGTTGCGCGCGGTGCAGCCGACTATGGCCATCGGCTTTGCCTACGGCGCGCAGGAAGATCCCGACTTGCCGCTGGAGCCCACCGATCAGCCACTTGATATGATCGTGACAGAGGCGGGGATCATCACGCCCTAGCCTGCGCCCTTTGGATCAGCTTTCAGCGAAGGCCGCCATGACTTCATCGGAGGCTTCGAAGTTTGTCGTGACGCGCTGCACGTCATCGTCTTCTTCAAGCGTGTCCAGCAGCTTCATCAGTTTGGCCAGACCGTCGGCGTCCACCTCTGTGGTCATGTTGGGCTTCCAGATCAGCTTGGTCGATTCTGATTCGCCCAGTTCCGCCTCAAGCGCGTTGGACACGTCGTTCAGGTCGGTATCGGCGCAATAGATGACGTGGTTTTCCTCGTCGCTTTGCACGTCCTCTGCACCGGCTTCGATCGCGGCCATCATGACGGTGTCGGCGTCGGCTACGGATGCGGGGTAGACCACCTCGCCCTTGCGGTCGAACATGAAGGCAACAGAGCCCGTTTCGCCAAGGTTGCCACCATTCTTGGAAAAGGTGGACCGGACGGTCGATGCGGTGCGGTTGCGGTTATCTGTCATCGCTTCGACGATCACGGCAACACCGTTCGGACCATAGCCTTCATAGCGGATTTCATCATAGTTTTCCGCGTCACCGCCTTGGGATTTCTTGATCGCGCGGTCGATCACGTCCTTGGGGACAGAGCTCGACTTGGCCTCTTTCACGGCCAGACGCAGGCGGGGGTTCTTGTCGGGATCAGGGTCGCCCATCTTTGCGGCGACAGTGATTTCCTTGGCCAGCTTGGAAAACAGCTTGGAACGCAGTTTGTCCTGACGCCCTTTACGGTGCTGGATATTTGCCCATTTTGAGTGGCCAGCCATTGGATATCTCATCTGTACGGTAAGAATTCGCGCTTCTATACGGCATCACGCGGCCCGCCCGCAACCCTCAGAGAGGCCAGATAAACGGGATCACAAAGGAAACGATGGGGGCCAGTGACAGGTTCAGCGGAATACCGAATTTCAGGAAGTCGCTAAAGCGGTAACCACCCGGACCATAGACCAGCGTGTTTGTCTGGTAACCGATGGGTGTGGCAAAGCTCGCGCTGGCGGCGATCATGACGGCGACGACCAGAGGGCGCGGATCAACCCCCAAGGCGCTGGCCAGCCCGATGGCGATTGGTGTCATCACCACAGCCACCGCATTGTTCGACACAAGCTCTGTCAGGATGCTGGACAAAAGGTAGACGGCCAGCACGATAAAAAAGGGCGGCAGGACCATCATGACCGGTGACAACGTGTCGGCGATCATCGCCACAGCCCCCGATGATTGCAGCGCCGATCCCACGCCCAACATCGCAAAGATCAGGGCCAGCAGGCGACCATCGACAAAGGAAAACGCCTCTTCCGCGTCGATGCAGCCGGTTGCCAGCACAAGCGTCACCCCCAGCATTGCAAGCATCAGAATGGGGGCCACGCCCAGTGCGGCCAGCGTGACAACGCCCAGCAACACCGCAATGGCCACAGGTGCGCGTTCGCGCCGGTAAGCGCGCTGTGATGGCGCAGAGACATCGCCAAGGTTCATATCCTCAGCCAGACGCTGGATGTCCTCTGGCGCGCCTTCCAGTAGCAGCGTGTCACCGACACGCACGACGATATCGTCAATCTGGTTGCTGATATTGGCGTCGCGCCGGTGGACGGCCAGCGGATAAACGGCATAGCGCCTGCGCAAACGCATGGACCCCATGCGGCGGCCCACCATCTTGCAGTTGGGGGTGATCAGCACCTCGACGGTTGTGGTCTCGACCGCAGACAACTGATCGACGCGGCGCAACTCCTTGTTTTGTTGCAGCGAAAGCAGTTCGGTCATTTCGGTGCGCAGCACGACGCGGTCGCCCTTTTGCAGCACGACCTCGGCCAGATTGCGGCGCAAAGACTGATCCCCGCGGATCACGTCGATCAGGCGCACGCCGTCCCGTTTGAAAAGCTGCACACCGCTGACTTCGCGGCCGATCAGGTTGCTGTCGGGGGGGATGACGGCCTCGGAAAAGAACTTTTTCTTGGACCGGTCCGACAGCATCGTCGCCATGCTTTGCCGGTCCGGCAGCAGGCGGGGGCCCATGAAATAAAGATAGGTAAAGGTCCATGCGACCACGACGATCCCGACCGGCATGATCTCGAGAATGCCGAAGGGTTTCAGCCCCTGCGCACGCGCGACCCCGTCCACCAACAGGTTGGTCGATGTCCCCAGCAGGGTCATCGTGCCGCCAACAATCGCGGCATAGCTAAGCGGGATCAGCAGTTTTGACGCCGATGTGCCCAGACTGCGTGCCAGTTGCACAAAGACGGGGATCATCACCACAACCAGCGGCGTGTTGTTCATGATCGCACTGGCAAAGGCGACAAAGATCAAACCGCCCCCGATCGCGCGGGCCGGACTGATCCGCGCCTGCCGTTCGGCAATGCGGGTCATGGCGTTCAACGCGCCGGTGCGCACCAAGGCACCGACGATGATAAACATCGCCGCAATCGTCCACGGGGCAGGATTGGCCAGCGCGGTCACCGCCGCCTCATAGGGCAGCACACCCGTGGCAAGCAGGACCGACACCCCGATCATGGCGACGACCTCTGTGGGGTAAACCTCGCGCAGGAACATGGTGAACATGCCCGCGACCACCACCATGGTCAGGACAGCGCCTTGCGTTTGTGTCAATGCAAACAGATCACCCATGGGCGCGAGTGTCGCGCACCACGGGGTCTTGGGCAAGGCGCGGTTGCACCAACGCCAAACCCAGCGCCATGCAGCCCAGTGCCGCCCAGACCCACAGGCTATAGCGTTCGCCCAGCAGCATCATGGCCCAGAACACGCCGGAACCGGTCACGACATAGCTGACCTGCCCTGCAAACACGGCACCGGCACGCCCGATGAGCCAGACATAGCCGGAATAGACAAGCACATGGATCACCGCACTCAGCACCATGGTCAGATCGGCGAGGATAAAGGGCGCTTTGGGGACAAAGAACTGGCCCGACCCCACGGCCAGCGGCAAGGCGACCAAGGTGCCGACCACGGATGCCCCGAAGAGCACCGCAAAGGGATCAAGCCCCGCCGTCCCCCATTTGGCCACGATATTACCCTCGCAGGCATAGCAGAACGGGGCAACAAGGGCCAAAGGCAGAAAGACGATCATCGCGCGTTCGGGCAGGCTGGCCTCTGGCAGGGCGATAAAGGCAACACCGGCCAGTCCCAGCGCCAGACCGGTCAGGCGTCGCCACGAAAAGCTGTCGTTGCCAAGGGCAAGGGCGATCGGGAAGGCCATCATCGGGATCGTCGCGATCACGATGGACATGATGCCGGATGGCAAATGAAAGGCCGCACGGTAGCTTGTGGTGTTTGGCAGCACCGAACCGATCAGGGCAACCATGACCCAGACGGCCAGCGTGCGCCGGTTGAACGGGGCGCGGCGCAATTGCCGCCAACGCAGCAGGCCAAGGCAGACCGCGCCGATGAAGACCTGCCAGAAGATCAGGCCAAAGGGCTGATAGCCTGCGGTGACGGTGATTTTGATCAAAGGTTGGGTCAGGCCCCATCCGCATCCCAGCAGCAACAGAAAACCCGTCAGCCGCAACCGGTCCGTGATCATGCAGGGCCCGTCTGCGAAAGCCGCCCGCCTTGGCGGACCATTTCGACGCGCGTGGCCTTGCCGGTCATGTTGTCGGTTTCGACATAGAGGCCCGACAGCGTGGCCTCTTCTGCGGCGGGGGTGAAGCGCGATTTCGGCATGCCGGTGATGAACCGCCGCAAGGGTTCGACTTTGTCCATGCCGATGACGGAATTATAGTCACCGCACATGCCCGCATCAGTCTGATAAGCTGTGCCCCCGGGCAGGATCATAGCGTCGGCTGTGGGCACATGGGTATGGGTGCCCACAACGATGCTCGCGCGGCCATCGCAGAAATGGCCTGTGGCCATTTTTTCGGACGTCGCTTCGCAATGGATGTCAATCAGGCTGGCGCTGACCTGTCCGCCCATCGGGTATTGGCGCAGCAAGGCATCAAGCGCCGAGAACGGATCATCGAAG
>JBFEQR010000039.1:0-9908 GCA_041549425.1 Yoonia sp.
GCGCGGTTGCTTGACCAGCGCCCCTTCGATTTCGCCGATGATGATCTGTCGAAAGGGATGCAGGCGCAGGGCATGGCACTGGCCGAAAGCGGCTTTGTCCCGCCGCCGGTGCCGATCGACATCCTGCTGTTGCAGCGCAAATTCGGCGGTGTGTTCCTGCTGGGTAAACGGTTGGGGGCGCGGGTGGACATGAAGGCCACGCTTGAACGCTATCTGGGCTAACGGCGCAACCGCAGGATCAAGGGCACAATCGTCAGAATAATCACCGCCGCCAGCACAAAGGGCGCGCCCGGGAAATAGACGCCCCGATCATCGACAAAACTTTCGAACACGCCCGTCAGGACCAAGGGCGCCAGCACCGCCGCGACCGATGACAGCGATGTGATGACACCCTGCACCAGCCCTTGCCTGTCCTCGCCCACGCGATTGGCGGCAAAGGCGGTCATCAGGGGCGGGGCCATATCCGACAGGGCCGCAACGGGCAAAAAGATCACCAGAGCCCACACCGACCCCGTCAAACCAAACCCCAGAAAACCGATCACCGCCGCCGCTGTGGCCAGCACAAGCGTGCGAAAGTCCCCGAAGTGGCGCGTCATCTGCGGCAGAACCCCCGCCTGCACGATCGCGATCAACACGCCATAGGCCGACAGGGTCAAACCGATGGTGAACCCGTCCCAGCCAAAGACCTCACGGCTCCAGAATGCCCAAAGCACGACATAGACCATATTGGCGAACTCGAACGCAAAGATGCAGATCAGCGGCAACGCCAGCCCCGGCACCGCAAAGGCGCGCGCGATACTGCCAAAGGGGTTCAGCTCGCGCCGGCCAAAGGGGCGGCGGTTCTCGGGCTTGAGCGATTCCGGCAGGATCAGCAGGCCAAACGCCACATTCAGCGCCGACAGACCCGCCGCAATCCAGAACGGCGCGGTCACATCAATGCCAGAGGCAAGCCCGCCAATCGCAGGCCCCAACACAAACCCGATGCCGAACGCGGCCCCGATCATGCCGAAACGGGCGCCGCGTTCCTCGGGCTTGGAGATATCGGCGATAAAGGCCGTGGCGGTGATATAGGTGGCCCCCGCCATCCCTGCCAGAATACGCCCCACCAGCAACAACCAATAGGTCTGCGCCAGCGCCATGATGATGTAATCAATGGTCAGCGTCACAAGCGCTGCAATCAGGACCGGCCTGCGCCCGTAGGCATCCGACAGGCTGCCGATGATTGGGCCGAAAAGGAACATCGCGGCGGCATAGGCGGACAACATGATGCCGCCCCACAAAGCCCCCTCTGCGGTGCTGCCAGCACCGACGCGGTCCATCAGATCGGGCATGATCGGAAACACGATGCCGATCCCGATGGCATCGATCATCAGGGTGGCCAGAATAAACAGAAATGGACCGCTCAGCTTCATCGCCCTACACGACACGTCAAACCCGCGCAGGGCAAGCGGGAAATGGGCGCGGTACAGCATCTGGGGAAACATGCTTTTCCATGTGCGATGAACCTGCGGATGGCCGCAGGTTGCTGACATAAAGACAGCCCCCTGCCCCATCGGCGCAAACGCCGTGACATCCTGATCGCCCCATTGCGCGCTTTCAATCTCATTGAAAGAAAATTTGGTTGGGGGTTTTGTACTGCGCATTATCTAGCCATTTTGCACATGACATGGGTGATTTCACATCACCGCTATGTAGTCATGATAAGTTACAGTTATCATGACTCTTGATTTTGCGGCCATTTATAGGCAAAACCCACAGCATGCCAACGCCCGCGCCTTTGTCATCCATGCTGCCCCCTGCCCTGTCAGAGGTAGATCAGGACGCGCTGACCGATCTTTATGTGCGCGGCACCCCACCCAATACGCTGCGCGCCTATGAACGCGACCTGATCTATATTACCGCGTGGAAGCACGCGGCCTTTCAAGCCCCGCCCCTCTGGCCCGAAAGCGAAGCAGTCGCGCTGCGCTTTATCCTCGACCACAGCCGTGATCTGCGCGACGTCAATCCTGCCGAACCGGCCTTGGCCACCGCCGAGGCTCTGATCGCCCAAGGGCTGCGCAAATCACTGGCCTGCCCTGCGCCCTCTACGCTGGACCGGCGCATCGCATCATGGCGCGCGTTTCACCGGATGAAGAATCTTTCGTCCCCCTTCGACGCCCCCCTATTACGCCAGACGCGGGCCAAGGCGCGGCGGGCGGCGGCCAGACCAAAGGCCCCTAAATCCGCCAACCCGATCACCCGCGCGGTGCTCGAGGCCGTTCTGGCAACCTGTGACCATTCCCTGCGCGGCATCCGTGACCGCGCGGTTCTGATGCTCGGCTGGGCCTCTGGCGGGCGCAGGCGGTCCGAGATTGCGGGGCTGATGCGCGCGGATGTGGACTTGCGCGACTATGAAAAGGACGGGCTGATCTGGATCAATCTGATCGCCACCAAAACCACCACGGCGGGCAAGACGCCAAAGCTGGTGTTGAAGGGGCGCGCAGCCAAGGCGCTGGCCTTCTGGATCGAAACAGCAGGGATCGAAGATGGCCCGCTGTTCCGGCCCGTCACCCAGAACGACGATCCGCTAGAGCGCAAACTGTCGCCCGACGGCATCTATCAAATTGTCCGCAACAGGGTGCAGCAGGCCGGTTTCCCCAAGGGCTTTGCCACGCCGCACGGGCTGCGGTCGGGCTTTCTGACACAGGCCGCACTGGATGGTGCGCCGATACAGGCAGCCATGCGGCTGTCCCTGCACCGTTCGCTGGCACAGGCCCAGAAATATTATGACGATGTCGAGATTACCGACAATCCGGCCACGGACCTTCTTGGGTAAAGGTTACCCATGGGTAACCGTGGTCTGTGTCGGAAAAGGTTACCCATGGGTAACCACAAATCACCGCGCGAGGGGTTACCCATGGGTAACCCCCCTCCCCGTTCAGAGCGATGTGACGCGCGGATTGCCTTCGCGCAAGGCACGCTGGAATGCCTCGACCGCGTGTTCAAGTTGCGCCTTGGGCATACCGGCAAAGTCATCGTCGCCCACGATCCGGCACTCGCCCTTGCGGGCCGTCACCTTCATATCACCGACGTGAAACTCGCGCTTTTCCTTGCGCTCGGCCGGTTTGGTCACCGTTTCTGCTTCCGGCTTTTTCTCAAGGAACCGCGCCAGCACAGCGTTCTGATCGTCCGCCGTTGTGCAATTGCGCAATGTTGCCCGCAGCGCCGACGCATCCTCGACCGACTTCAGCGCACGCGCCACATCGACCCCAAGGTTGCGCGGCACAGCCTTTGGCCATTTCAGATCATCCCCCAGTGCGGACAGCAGAAAGACAAAACTGCGGATGTAGGACCGTTTGACCTTATGCAGTGACCCGTAAAGCCGCAGCACCATCCCGTCAGGATCAATTTCATCGGTGGCCTCGTCCTGTGCGGCCAGAATGGCAACCTGAGCCATCTCGGCAAAGCTGAGGTCTTCGCGCACGACGTTTTCTTCGACCATGTCGATATAGCGCGCCAGACGATCGCCGTCGCCGACTTCGATACGCGCGATGATCGTGGCAAACGCCGCGTCACCCGTTTCGGCGTAAAGCTGTGACAGCGCGGTGAACCGCCGCCACCCTTTCTTGAGCTGCAACTGGCCTGCGGCATCGCGATACACTTCGACCGGTTCTTTCTGCCCGCGTTCCCTGATCGACGCCTTGAGTTCTTCCATCTCGACCGAGGCCGCGACCGCCGCCAGATCCAGCCGGTCGCGCGGCAGATCCGTCGTCAGGATATCCGCCAAAGGCACCGACGACAGCACGCGCCCTTCCGCTTGTGCCGCGCGATAGGCTTTGGCGTCGCTGGCGTTCTGGCGACGCTGTTCCACCTTGGCCTCTGTTGCCTCTTGCAGGCTTTCGGCGGCGTCACGGACTGCGGCGCCCATCGGCCCTACGTTGCGTTCACGGGGTTTGGGGGTTGCCGGTGTTTCGATCGGCCCGAAGCCGAATTTGTTTTTCGCTGTCATCTACCTGTCTCCGCTTTTGCGTTTTCCTGCTCCCAAGACTTCAACACAGTGGTTTTGAATTCGTTATAGGCCCGGTCGAAGCTTTGCCGCGCCCGCTTCCATGTCTCGCGCGTCATCTGGCGATAGTCCTGTTCATAGACGCTCATCTGGAAGCGGCCGGACTGTTCGACGGCGCGTGTCATCTCGATCGGGTTCAGGCAGACATCCGCGCCGAACACATTGCGGAAGGCTTCCATCATGGCGTTGTGCAGGGGGTTGTTCGCCTCGAACCGTGTCATCAGCAGCCGGACGTCCATGAACTCTTTCGGCAGGGTCAGGCCTGCATCTTCGGCAAGCCCGCCAAACCCGTCAGAGATATCCGCCATCGCATCGCCCAGCTGACCCAGATAGCTGGTGGTGCTGTCGTATTCCCAGTAACCGGGGCCGGAGGGGATATAAAGAATGTCAGAAGCAAAGGCCGCGTTCAGCGACTGATAGCCGATGGCGGGCGGGCAGTCGAAGATGATCAGGTCGTATTGATCGTCGGGCAGTTCATCCAGATAGCGCGCGACGCAGCCAAAAAAGCTCCATGCCTTGTGCAGGCTGCGGTATTGGGCGCTGGCGAATTCCACAAAAGCCGCGTTGGCGCAGGACGGGATGATGTCGATGGTGGGCCAGCAGGTGGGCTGGATGAAATCCTGAAACCGCTGCGCGCCGATGGATTGCACGTCTTCGGGCAGTTCGCTGGAAGAAGGGTAGGGGCAGTCGTCGGGGTCGTCATAGCTTTCGGTGATGCGGTCCGCCTCGCGGCACAGGTCGCGGCACATGATGCCCCAGACAGTGTTCCATTCCTTGACCTCGACGATTCCCATCGAGTGGGTCAGCGTCGCCTGCGGATCGAAATCGATGCAAAGCACACGGTAGCCGTCAAGGGCGGCGGCATTGGCAAGGTGCTGGGCCACGACCGTTTTGCCGACCCCGCCTTTGAAGTTGCTGACCGCGACACGCACCGCGCGCCCCTTGGGCCGCTTGGGCAGCAGGGATTTGCCGCGGAATTTGATGCGGCGGCGCAATTCGTTGATTTCTTGCAGAGTGAACCAGCGCTGGCGGCCGTCGTCTTCTGTTTCGCCCTGCGGCAGCGAGGGGTCGTCGGCCAGTTTCTTGCGCAGCGTGTCGGCGGGGACGTCAAACATGAACTGGCTGATTTCCCAGATCGAGAAAGGACGCAGGGTTTTCACCTCTCCGGGGGAGAAGGTCGCGCGGCGCACGGCGGCCTGTTGTGTCAGGCTGCGTTCGTTCATCGCTTGCAGGTCGGAATGGGTTCTCATGGTGTGCTCTTGTTTTTTGCTGTTAAGTCGTGAATAACGGGAAACGAGCAAAACTGCAAAATGGAATTTCCGAATTTCCCGTTTTTTGCGGATTTGCCCGCGAAAAAAAGGGGTATACGCAAAAGATCGCGCTCTATTTGGTGACGTCAAAGTGCTGAAATCATAGATATGGTGACATGGAGGCCCGAATAAGGTGACATGCAGGATGTCCCCCTTAACCATAATAACCTATTTCATAATCTAAAGATTGATTTGGCTCGTTTTCTCGTTTTTACGCCGCTGTTGACAGAAAACGGGAATTCGTGTCTTGCTGAATGACAAGCAGAATCGGCCACAAAGGTCGGCGCTTGAGGCAAGACAGCGAGACACCGCCATGGATGCGAAACGATTGACTGGCATCAAAGCCAGTTCGTTGAAGTATGATTTATTGACTGCTTTATCGGTCGCAGGGCTCCATTCGGATGCACGGCTGCAGATATCGATGGCCCGCCTGCTGTTGCTGATCACTGCGCGGTACAACTGGCGTTTGGATGAATTCTGTGTCGGCCAGCGTGATCTGGCGAAAATGTGGAATGTCACCGAACGCACCGTGAAACGCGAAATCAAGTACTGGCTGGAAAAGCGTCTGGTCATCTGCAAGCGTCAGGGCGTGCGGGGCAGGGTGGGGGCCTACCGGTTGAACTATCCCGAAGTGTACCGGATGTCGTCGCCCTATTGGCAGAATGTGGGGCCGGATTTTCAGGAACGCATGGCAGAAACAAACCCCGTGAAAGAGGCCAAAGTCGTCGCCGTCGATTTCCGCGCCGCTGCCAGTGCCCAAAGCGTGGACGATCTGCCCGAGGGCAAGGACCGCGCGTCATGGCGTGCCGCCTGTCAGCGGATGCAGCAGTTGCACCCCGAACATTTCCGCAACTGGATCTCGCTTTTGACGTTCGGCAGTGATGACCACGAAACGCTGGTGCTGCATGCCCGCAACGAATTCGTCGCACATTATATACAGACCCATCTGACAGGGATTGTTCAGGAAGCGGTCGAGGCAACGCTGGGGCCGCGCCGCCGCATCAAGGTTGCGGTGTTGTCCTGATAGGGCAGGGGGGTCGGTCTTTTGTCAAATCTCAAGCTTGAACATCTCCGGACATTTCTTGCGGTTGCGCGGTTCAAAAGCGTCAGCCGCGCCGCAGAGGCCTTGCATCTGACCCAACCTGCTGCGACCTCGCGGATCAAGGCGCTGGAGGACAGTCTGGGCACTGTACTGTTCGACCGCTCTGCGTCGGGGATGCGTCTGACAAAGCGTGGGGATATGCTGTTGCACTATGCAGAGCAGTTCCAGCATCTGTCTGAACTGGTCGAGGAACATGTGGTTGACGCCAGCGGGGTGGACCGGCTGATGCGCCTTGGTGTGTCAGAGACCATCGCCCAAAGCTGGTTGCCGGATTTCGTCGGTGCGTTGCACAAGAAGTTTCCGCAGCTCAAGATCGAGATCAGTGTCGATATTTCGGTCAACCTGCGCGAACAACTGCTGGGCCGCGAGATTGATCTGGCCATCCTGCTGGGGCCGGTTTCGGACTATACGATCGACAATGTGATCCTGCCGGAGGTGGCGCTGGCATGGTTTCGCGCGCCGGGCGGGGCGCCGGACGATCCGGTCGATCTGGCCTCTGTTCCGATTGCCACATATGCCCGCAACACACGCCCTTACCGCGAATTGCGCGCGGCCCTTTTCGAACGCTTCGGGCCGGAGGTGTCGATGTTTCCATCTTCGTCCCTGTCATCATGTTTTCGCATGGTCGAGGCGGGGCTGGGTGTTGGCGCACTGCCGATTTCGCTGGGCGCACCGCTGGAGCGTGACGGAAAGCTGGTGCGTTTCGATCCTGGATGGACCCCGAAACCTTTAAGTTTTTCAGCGTCTTATCTGGGCGAGCCGCGCAGTCATCTGATCGAGACCGCGGCGAAAATGGCCGAGGAGATTGCCCGCGACTGGGTATAAGCTTTTTCTATACCAAACCGTAAAATTATATGATTTGATTTTATGCTGATTGCGCAGGATCGTAATCCCAGCCAAAGGGATTCGACCGTGAACCAGACTTTTGACCATCTCAAGACGCAGTCGACGCCTGTCGTGCGCGCCCAGATCAGGGCCTGTGCCTATGCGGGACACACGGCCGGTTTGGGAAAGCATAACCTGCAGGCCAATCTTGCCATTCTGCCTGCTGCCCATGCGCTGGACTTCATGCGCTTTTGCCAGCGCAACCCCAAGCCCTGTCCTTTGGTCGGGGTGTCGGATACCGGTAACCCGATGATGGTCACGCTGGGCCGCGACATTGATATCCGCACGGATATTCCCGCCTATTACGTCTATCGCGACGGGGTGCAGGCCGAGACCGTCACCGATATCACCGATCTGTGGCAGGATGATTTCGTCGCCTTTGCACTGGGCTGTTCATTCACATTCGAACATGCGCTGGAAAAGGCGGGTATCCCTGTCTGGCATATCGCCAACAACACGACTGTCCCGATGTTCGCCTCGAACGTCCAGACCGTGCCTGCCGGTCCTTTCGGTGGTGCCACGGTGGTCAGCATGCGCGCGATCCCCGATGCGCAACTGGACGAAGTCGTCGCGATCTCGAAGCGCTTCCCGATGGCTCATGGTGCGCCGCTGCATATCGGTGATCCGGCGGTCATCGGGATCAAGGACATCGCCACCCCCGACTGGGGCGATCCCGCACCCGTACCGCAAGGCACGACGCCTGTGTTCTGGGCCTGCGGGGTCACGCCACAAGTCGCAATTATGAACGCCAAACTGCCCATTTGTATCACTCACAAACCCGGTCACATGCTTATTACGGATGTGGCCGACGATGCAGAAACAACAATCCTACAACCATAAACGAACCCAACAGGAGACGATTGAAATGAAAAAACTCGCAACAGCCTTTGGTGCTTTGGCCTTTGCCGCCTCTGCTGCCGTGGCCGACAGCCCTGTCGTATTGAACGCCGTCGGCACATGGTCCAGCCTGACCAACTATCAAAAGCACGAAGAGCCGTTCTTTAACGACCATCTTGCTGCCGCCTCTGACGGGGAAATCATCGGCAAGATCCAATCGCAGTCCGGTCTGGGCCTGAAGGGTTTCGAGATCATGCGTCTGGTCAAGAACGGCGTGTTCGACTTTGCCTTCGGCCTGCCCGGTTATGTGGCTGCGGAAAACGCGATCTTTGAAGGGGCCGACCTGTCCACACTGACACAGGATATCGACACCCAGCGTCAGGTATCCGACGCCTATTTCGGCACGCTTGAGACTGCATTTGCCGACATCTACAACGCCAAACTGCTGATGCTGTACCCGTTCCCCAGCCAGACACTGTGGTGCAATGGTGAAGTGAACGGCATGGCCGATCTGGAAGGCAAGAAAATCCGCGTCTATTCCACAACGCTGGGTGATTTCGTCGAAGGCGTGGGCGGCATTTCCGTCACTGTTGCTTTCTCCGAAGTGATCCCCGCGCTGGAAAAAGGCGTTGTTGATTGCGCCATCACCGGCACCATGTCCGCCTATACCGCCAACTGGAACCAGGTTGCCACACACGCCTACACGCTGCGCGTTGGTTGGGGCCTCGCGTTTGGTGCGATGAACATGGACAAGTGGAACAGCCTGACAGCCGAGCAGCAGTCCTTCCTGACCAATGAGATTGCAACACTGAATGACGCCATGTGGGCCGAAACCGCGACCGAGGACGACATCGCGATCTCCTGCATCACAGGCGGCGCATGTGAAATCGGCGAAGCCGGTGCGATGACACTGGTCGAACCTTCTGCCGAAGACCTTGCCCTGCGTGACAAGATCGCCACCGACGTTGTTCTGGCCCGCTGGGCAGAGCGTTGCGGCGAAGAGTGTGCGGCAAACTGGAACGCCACTGTTGGTCCGATCCTTGGTCTGACAGCCGCTGCTGAATAAGCGCTTCCTCCCATGTGGGGCGGTTCCCTTCCCGCCGCCCCACATATTTCCCTTCTTTCTCCGAGGTATTGAACCATGCTCGACCGGCTTTTGAACGGCACCCGCAGTGTGAGCCTTTTGCTGACATGGATTGGCGGGACCCTGATTGTCCTTTCGGCCTTTCTTGTCACGCTTGAAGTGATCTTGCGCAAGTTCTTCAATATCTCGCTGGGCGGTGCCGATGAAATATCCGGCTATGCCTTCGGGGTCGCAACCACGCTGGCCTTGTCCTATGCCCTGTTCGAGCGTTCGCACATCCGCGTTGACGCGTTGTTGGGGACCTTTCCAAAGGCGCTGCGGCCCATCATCAACTTTTTTGGCCTTGTGATGCTGATCGGCTTCGCCCTTGTCGTGTCCGTCATGGTCTGGAGCATGGTTGCCGATACCCTCCAGAACGGTTCGCGGTCGATTACGCCGATGCGTGTCCCGCTGGCCATTCCGCAAATTCCGTGGCTGATCGGGTGGATGTTCTTTGTCTTCTCCGGTGTGCTGATCGGTCTGGTCGCCATCCAGCGCTATTTGCGCGGCGACGAGACGGGCGTGCAGGAACTGATCGGGGTCAAATCCCTTGATGAACAAATTCAGGACGAGACAGTCTGATGCTGATTAAAACACTTCTTATCC
>JBFEQR010000040.1:0-9855 GCA_041549425.1 Yoonia sp.
CGTGTCCGAGCCGATCAAGATCGGCATCCTGATTATGGCCTGTATGCCTGGCGGTACGACCTCCAACATCTTTACCTATTTTTCCAAAGGCCATCTGGCCTTGTCGGTTCTGATGACCGTGACCTCGACCGTCTTTGGCGTTGTGCTGATCCCGATTGTGCTAGTGGTTTATGCCGGCGCGCTTGATCTGGATATCCCGCGCGAAAACATCATTGCCACGCTGGTTCTGCTGCTGGTGCCGGTCGGGGTGGGCATGGTGCTGCGCAAGCTGAACGCCAATGTGGGTGCCGTGACCGAGTTTATGGGCTCGATGCTGGCGGTGTTCTTTATCCTGTTCCTGATCGTATCGTGGATTCCGCGCAACTGGGAATTCCTGCTGACGACGACATGGGCCACATATTTCGGGTCTGTGGTGCTGGGCCTGTTCGGTTTTGCGCTGGGCTATGGTTTTTCCAGCCTGCTGCGCCTGCATCCGCGCAACGCCCGCACGGTGGCGCTTGAAACCGGTATCCAGAATGGTCCGCTGGCCATTGCCATCATCGCCTTCACCTTTGCGGGCACCGAGGCGCAATCCATCATGGCTGTGCCGGTTCTTTATTCGCTGTTTATCGTTATCACCTCGACGATGGTCACGCTTTGGTTCCGCCGGATAAATACCGCCAATGAACAGCCATTGCCCAACGGGTTGCTTTGACGCGCCCTGTCTTTTGTTGCATGCCCCTGCAAGTTCGGTTGATAAGCGTCCACGTGCAACGGGTGACAAAAGGTAGGATGCCATGAAGATTGCCATGATCGGCACGGGCTATGTCGGCCTTGTTTCCGGTGTCTGCCTGTCGGATTTCGGGCATGAGGTCGTTTGCGTCGACAAGAATCAGGACAAGCTGGCCCTGTTGCGCGACGGCCAGACGCCGATCTTTGAGCCGGGTCTGGATGCGCTTATGGCGCGCAACATGGCCGCCAACCGGTTGTCCTTTACAGATGATCTTGCCCAAGCTGTCGCTGGCGCGGATGCGGTGTTCATTGCCGTTGGCACGCCCAGCCGCCGTGGTGACGGGCACGCGGACCTGCGCTATGTTTTCGGTGCCGCCAAAGAGGTCGCCGCCGTGCTGACCCAACCCACGGTGATCGTCACGAAATCAACGGTGCCCGTGGGCACCAACCAGAAGGTTGCCGACCTCATGCAAGACGTGCGGCCCGACCTGAAATGTGATGTCGTGTCCAATCCCGAATTCCTGCGCGAAGGCGCTGCGATTGATGATTTCATGCATCCTGATCGGGTGGTGATCGGTGTGCAGTCGGATCATGCAGCCGATGTGATGCGTGCGATTTACCGGCCTCTTTCCCTGCGCGATTATCCTGTGATGACAACCGATCTGGAAACCGCAGAGATGATCAAATATGCCGCCAACGCGTTTCTGGCGACCAAGGTTACCTTCATCAACGAAATCGCGATGCTGTGCGAACGCACCGGCGCGGATGTGAAAGACGTGGCCAGTGGCATGGGCTTTGACAGCCGCATCGGGCCAAAGTTTCTTCAGGCCGGACCGGGCTATGGCGGGTCATGTTTTCCAAAGGATACCCGTGCCTTGGCCCGCATCGGTCAGGAAAACGCAACCCCGCTGCAGATCGTCGAGACCGTGATCAAGGTCAACGACGAGGTCAAACGCCTGATGGTCGAAAAGATCATCGACCTGTGTGATGAAAAACTGCGCGGCAAGACGATCGCGGTGCTTGGCCTGACCTTCAAGCCCGATACCGATGACATGCGCGATGCGCCTGCGCTGACCGTGGTGCCTGCTTTGGTGGGGCATGGGGCAAATGTGCGCGTTGTCGATCCGCAAGCCTACCGCGAGGCGCATGAACTGTTGCCGCATGTCACATGGTTTGACGACCCCTACAGCGCCGTGGAAGGCGCACATGCGGTGATCATGCTGACCGAATGGAACGAATTCCGCGCGCTTGATCTGCGCGATATGGCGGGGCGTATGGCCGCACCCCGTATGGCCGATTTGCGTAACATCTATTCATGTGATTACGCACTAGAGGCGGGATTCGAAGCCTATGTCGCAATGGGCCGCAAATCGCAGATGCCGCAGACACACGAATGAAAGAGATGATGATGCAGGAATGGTGGCGCAGCGCCGTAATCTATCAGGTTTACCCCCGCTCTTATCAGGATGATAACGGCGACGGTATCGGCGATCTGGACGGGATCACACGCAGGCTGGACCACATCGCAGGGCTTGGGGTGGATTGCATCTGGCTGTCGCCGATCTTTGCCTCGCCGCAGGCGGATATGGGCTATGACGTGTCCGATTATCTGGCGGTAGACCCGCTTTTTGGTGATCTGGAGGCCTTTGACCGGCTGATCGCAGAGGCCCACACCCGCGGTCTCAAGGTCATTACCGATCAGGTGCTGTCACATACCTCGGACAAGCACGACTGGTTCAAGGAGTCCCGCAAGGACCGCGAAAACCCCAAGGCGGATTGGTATGTCTGGGCCGATCCTTTGCCTGATGGCTCACCCCCGACCAACTGGCATAGCCATTTCGGCGGACCCGCATGGGAATTTGATCCGGGGCGCGGCCAGTATTACCTGCATAACTTTCTGGCCTCGCAGCCTGACCTGAACTTCCATAATCCGGATGTGGTCGATGCCATTCTGGAGACCTGTAAGTTCTGGCTGGATCGCGGGCTGGACGGTTTCCGGCTGGATACTGTCAATTATTACTTCCACGATCAAAAGCTGCGCTCGAACCCGCCCGCGCAGACCCGCCCGCAGGTGATGGCGACCGATCTTTATGGAATGCAAAGGAATATCTACAACAAGACGCGCCCTGAAAACCTTGGGTTTCTGGAACGTCTGCGCGCCCTGACCGATCAATATGACGACATCATGATGGTTGGCGAAGTGGGCGAAATGGGCCACCGCTCGATCGAGATTATGGGCGAATATACCGCTGGCAAAGACCGCCTGCATATGGCCTACAGCTTTGCCATGCTGGGCCCCGATTTCAACGCCGAGCATTTCCGCAACTGTATCGAAGGGTTCCAGCGCGGTGCGCCGGATGGCCACCCCTATTGGTCCTTCAGCAACCACGATGTGCCGCGTCAGGTGTCGCGCTGGGCTGAACATGCCGTGTCAGAGGACGCCATCGCGCGTCTGTCCTGTGCCATGCTGATGTCTTTTGAAGGCACTGTGGGTATTTATCAGGGCGAGGAGTTGGGCCAGACCGAGACAGAACTGGTGTTCGAGGAACTGACAGACCCGCCCGCCATCCGCTTTTGGCCCGCAGTCAAAGGCCGTGACGGATGCCGTACGCCGATGGTGTGGGAAAAGGATGCCCCCAACGCGGGCTTCTCGACCGGCACCCCGTGGCTGCCCGTCAAAGCGCCCCAAGCGGCCAAGGCGGTGGACCAGCAGGGCGAAGGCAGCATCATGGCCTACTACAAAGAGATGATTGCCTATCGCAAAGACAGTGCCGTGTTGTCGCGGGGCAAGACCACCTTTATCAACCTGCCCGAACCGATTTTGGCCTTCACCCGCAAGGCGGACAAAAACGCCTTGACCTGTGTGTTCAACCTGTCGCCCGATCCGCAGACCATCCCGTTGAAAGCGGAGGCGAAGATCGCCAAAGGCAATCGTGCGCAAATCGACGATGACACCCTGCAACTGGACGGCAACGGCTACGTCTATCTGTCACATACGGGCAAAGCACCTGTCTAGGTGATGACATCGGGGTCGGTCCGGCCCGTCATGGCGGCCAGATCGGACAGTTTCAGGGCTGCGGTACGGACATTTGCCAGCATCCTTGGGGGGTCCTCATGCAGGCGGTCGGGGTCGGTTTCCAACTGTTCCAGATAGATGCGGATCGTGGCCCCTTGGGTGCCGGTTCCCGACAGGCGGAACACAGCGCGCGCGCCATTTGTAAAGGTGATGCGCAGACCTTGCCCCGATGATTGCGACCCGTCGACGGGATCGTGATAGGCGAATTCGTCCGCTGTCTCGATGGTCAGGCCGTCAACGGATGACCCGCCCAGCGATCCCAGCTTGCCGCGCAGGGCGTCTATCATGGCATTGGCTTTGTCGCTGTCGACATCTTCGTAGTCGAGGCGCGAATAATAGCACCGCCCGTATGCCTGCCACAGGTCGGCCATCAGGTCCGCCACGGATTTTCCGGTTTCAGCCAGAATGTTCAGCCACAGCAGCACGGCCCAAAGCCCGTCTTTTTCGCGCACGTGATCCGATCCCGTCCCTGCGCTTTCTTCACCGCAAAGCGTGACCTTGCCCGCGTCCAGCAGGTTGCCGAAGAATTTCCAGCCGGTCGGCGTTTCAAAGCAGTCGATGCCAAGGCTGGCGGCCACGCGGTCCACCGCGCGCGAGGTCGGCATCGACCGCGCAACACCGGCCAATCCGTCCTTATAGGCAGGGGCCAGATGCGCCTTGGCCGTTAGCAGGGCAAGGCTGTCTGACGGGGTCACATAAGCCGCTTTGCCCACAATCATATTGCGGTCCCCGTCCCCGTCCGAGGCCGCGCCGAAGTCAGGGGCGGCCTTGCTATACATGCGGTCCATCAGGTCCTTGGCCCAGATCGGGTTGGGATCGGGGTGACCGCCGCCGAAATCGGGGCTGGGTGTGCCGTTGATGACTGTGCCGCGTGGCGCCCCAAGCTCGCCTTCCAGAATGGCTTTGGCGTAGGGGCCGGTTACGGCGTGCATGGCGTCGAAGCACATGGTAAAGCCACCGGCAAAAAGCGCGCGGATCTTGTCGAAATCCACGATGGTCTTCATCAAGGCGGCATAGTCGGCGACGGGGTCGACAATCTCGACCGTCATGTCCGACAGGCGCTGCATGCCGATCCTGTCCAGATCAATGCCGCCGGACGCAATGATCTTGTAAAAATCGATCGTCTTGGTCCGCGCGAAGATCTTGTCGGTGACCGCCTCGGAGGCGGGTCCACCGTTAGGGCCGTTGTATTTAAGACCAAAGTCGGCATTCGGCCCGCCCGGGTTATGGCTGGCCGACAGGATCAGCCCACCACCGGCCTTGCGCAGCCGGATCAGGTGCGAGGCCGCAGGCGTGGACAGAATACCGCCCTGCCCGACGATACATTTCGCAGCACCGTTGGCCGCTGCCATACGCAGGATGATCTGGATCGCATCGTCGTTGAAAAAGCGCCCGTCACCGCCAACCACAAGGTCCTTGCCTTCGATCCCGCCGATCCCGTCAAAGATCGACTGCACATAGTTTTCCAGAAAATGCGGGCGTTTGAACTGCGCCGTCTTCTTGCGCAGCCCGCTTGTCCCCGGTTTCTGGCCTTCGATCGGTGTTGTGCGCACATTTTGCATCGGCATGTCTAGTTCTCCTCCTGCGTCTCGTGTGAGAATACCACAACGCTGTCTGCGGCCACGGTCATGCCCGGTGTCACAGCGATGGCATCGTCCTGGCTGGTATCAAAGCGGCGCACCCATGCGTCGCCATCAGGCAGCGCGGGCGGCACGATTTCCACTGCGTCGCCGCGGTTCAGGACCACCAGCAAGGCCCCTTCGCGTTTCACATATTCAGGTGACCCCGACGCCATGCGCATTTCGGCGACAAGCGTATCCAGATCAGCCGTATCCCAGTCTTCCTGCTGCATCGGGCGTCCATCGGCCAGCCGCCAGAACAGGTCCGGCTCACCATCTGTCAGGCGTTGGCGCGAGTGCAGAAAGCGGGACTGGCGCAGCAGGGGGTGCATCTTGCGAAAGGCAATCGCCTGCTGACAAAAGGTAAAGAACGGATCGGCCTCGTCGGGCCAGTTCACCCAGCCGATTTCATTGTCCTGACAGTAGGCATTGTTGTTGCCGCCTTGGCTATTGCTCAGCTCGTCACCCGCCAGCATCATAGGCGTGCCCTGCGACAGCATCAGCGTCGCCATCATGTTGCGTTTACGCCTTGTGCGGGCTGCCTTGATGTTGGGTTCATCGGTTGGCCCCTCTTCGCCCATATTGTCGGAATGGTTGTTGGAATGGCCGTCGCGGTTATTTTCGCCATTTGCCAGATTGTGCTTCTGGGAATAGCTGACCGTGTCTTCCAGCGTAAATCCGTCATGTGCCGTCAGGAAATTCAGGGATGACGTCGCGGCCCGCCCGTCATGATCGAAATAGGTGGCAGACCCCACCAGCCGCGCCGCCACATCCCCCATCTTGCCCGCATCACCGCGCCAGAAACTGCGCACGTCATCGCGGAACTTGTCGTTCCATTCGGCAAAAGGTGCTGTGTAGGCCCCCAGTTGATATCCCCCCGGCCCGATGTCCCAAGGCTCGGCGATCAGTTTCACCTGATTAAGCACAGGGTCCTGCCCGATCGCCCGAAAGAACGGCCCGTCGCGTTCAAACCCGCGGGCAGTGCGCCCGAGTGCGGTGCAAAGATCAAAGCGGAACCCGTCCACATGCATGACTTCGACCCAATAGCGCAGGCTGTCCATGACAAGGCGGATGACAAAGGGGTTTTCGAAATCAAGCGTGTTCCCGCAGCCCGCATCGTCGATGTAATAGCGCGGGTTGTCGGCCAGCCGGTAATAGCTGGCGTTATCCAGCCCGCGGAACATCAGGGTCGGCCCCAGCTCTGATCCTTCGGCAGTGTGGTTGTAGACCACGTCCAGAATGACCTCGATTCCGGCGGAATGGAAGCGGCGGACCATCTGCTGGAACTCTGCGATATCCGTGCCCTGCATATAACGCGGGTCGGGGGCGAAGAACCCGTAGGTCATATAGCCCCAGTAATTCGTCAGCCCGCGATCCAGCAGGAACTTGTCGTTCAGAAAGGCCTGCACAGGCAGCAATTCGACCGCCGTCACACCAAGGTTGTTGAGATGCTCCAGTATCGGATCAGAGGCCATGGCCAGATAAGTGCCGCGCTTGGGAATATCGGGGCGTCCGGCGGTCAGGCCTTTAACGTGGGCCTCATATAGGATTGTGCTTTCCATCGAATGATGCGGACGTGCTGAATTGTCCCAATGCGTCTGCGGGTCCACAACTATACTGCGCGGCATGTAGGGTGCGCTGTCGGCCTTGCTGAAGCTCAGGTCTGTGTCCTTGTGGCCGGTTTGATAGCCAAAAAGGGCGTCATGCCATTTTGGATGTCCTGTCAGCTGCTTTGCATAGGGATCAATCAAAAGCTTGTAGGGGTTGAAGCGATGTCCTTCTTCGGGGGCATAGGGCCCGTCCATGCGGAACCCGTATTGCTGGCCTGCTTTCATGCCCGGAAAATATCCGTGCCAGATATGCCCTTCGCGTTCCGGCAGGGTAATGATCTGGTTTTCGCGCCCCTCCTCGTCGAAAAGGCACAGCATCACCTTGGTCGCGTGTCGCGAGAAAACGGCAAAGTTGACGCCATCGGGATCAACCGTGGCACCCAGTGGCGCAGGACGCCCGGGGCGTGTCTCGAAGGGGCCTATGTTCACTGGGGAGCCTTTGTCAGTTCAGCGTAAAGCTTGGCATATGCCGCAGCAGAGGTTTCCCAGCCAACGGGTTGTTTCATCGCGTTGCGTTGCAGTGTTTTCCATGTGGCCGTGTCCGCAAAAAGGTCGCACAGGCGGCCAAAGGCATTGGACAAGGCCTGTGCGTCAACCGGAAAGAACTGAACGCCCGTGGCCACACCACGTGCCAGCGCGGCAGGCGATGCGTTGATGACCGTATCTGCCAGCCCACCCGTCAGGGCGACCAGCGGCACGGTGCCATAGCGCAAGCCGTAAAGCTGCGTCAGCCCGCAGGGTTCAAAGCGTGACGGCACAAGGATCGCATCGCCGCCCGCCATCATCTTGTGCGATAAGGCCTCGTCATAGCCTATCTTGACCGCAAGGTTTTCATGCGCGTCTGCGGCCTCAAGCAAGGCGACCTCCAGCTTGGGATCGCCCGACCCAAGCAAGGCCAACTGCCCGCCGCGATCCAGCAGGGCAGGCAGGGCATCCAGCAGCAGATCAATGCCTTTCTGTTCGGTCAACCGCGATACCAGCACGCACAGCGGGCCTTTCGCAGGCCCAAGGCCAAAGGTCTTTTGCAGCGCTTTCTTGTTGGCCGCTTTGCCGGTCGCGGATTTGTAGGGTTTGATGTCCGGATCGGTGGCGGGGTTCCATACGTCCAGATCAATGCCGTTCACGATCCCGCTCAGGTCCGCTTGACGCGCGCGCAACACGCCGTCCATGCCGATCCCGAATGCGGGTGTCAGTAATTCCTCGGCATAGGTTTGCGAAACGGTGTTGATCTTGGCCGCCCCGACAAGACCGGCCTTGAGCGCGGAAATCTGCCCCCAGAATTCAAAGTGGTCTGCGTTAAAGCGGGCAGGGTCAAGGCCCAGCACATCCAGTTTTCGCGCATCCGCGTTGCCGTGAAAGGCGATGTTGTGGATCGTGAAGACAAAGGGCACGTCGCAGCCCAATGTATGCAGATACTCTGGCGTCAGACCCGCCTGCCAGTCATGTCCATGCACGATATCAGGCGTCCAGCCAGCCACACCATGCGCCGCAATCATCGCGCCCACTTCGCACAGCGCCGCAAAGCGTTCGGGATTGTCGGGCCAGTCATGGCCCGTTGCATCGCCATAGATCGCGCCGTCGCGGTCGTAGAGGTGCGGCGCATCAAGCACCAGCAGATCAAGCCCCGCAACCTGACAGGCGCATAGCCTTGCCGTGCCGCCGAACAGATCGTCATAGGTCGCCACGACCTCTGCCTTGCCGATCTGTCCCATCACGACGCGGTAACCCGGCAGCAGTACGCGCACGGTAATGCCGTGATCGGCCAGTGCTGCGGGCAAAGCGCCCGCCACATCCGCCAGTCCGCCGGTTTTCACCAGTGGCGCGCATTCAGAAACGACGAAAAGCGCGTTGGTCATAAAGCAGCGGCCCGTTTGTCCAGCATGGCCTGCGTGATCAGGGTAATCCCGCGATCTGTCACGCGGAACCACTTGGCGTCTTCGGTCGCATCCTCGCCGACAACAAGGCCTTCGGGGATTTCGACGCCGCTATCCACGACAACCTGACGCAGCCGCGCCGAGCGGTGCACGACCACATTGGGCAGGATCACGGCGTGGTCCAGCACGGCATAGGAATTGGTATGCACATTGGTGAACAGGACCGAATTGCGCACCTCGGTTCCCGAAATGATGCAGCCACCCGCCACCATCGACGAAATCGCCATGCCGCGGCGGTCACGTTCGTCATGGATGAACTTTGCTGGCGGCACGCTTTCATTATAGGTCCAGACCGGCCAGCTTTTGTCCCAAAGGTCCAGTTCCGGCGTAAAGCTGGTCAGGTCGATGTGGGCCTCCCAGAAGGCGTCAATGGTGCCGACGTCCTTCCAATAGGCGGGTGCCCCTTCGGCACGCACACAGCTTTCGTCGAACCGGTGGGCCATGGCCTTGCCGTTCTTGACGATGCCGGGGATCAGATCGTTGCCAAAGTCGTTGGTCGAATTGGGGTCCTCGGCGTCTGCCAGCAAGAGCGCGCGCAGGAAGGCCCAGTCGAACACGTAAATCCCCATCGAGGCCAGCGCCTTGTCGGGGTCTTCGGGTGTACCCGGCGGATCGGCGGGCTTTTCCAGAAAACTGGTGATGCGCCCGTCACTGTCGGTGTCCATGACGCCAAAGGCTGTCGCCTCCATGCGCGGCACGGTCAGGCAGCCGACGGTCACGTCCGCGCCGCTGTCAATGTGCTGGCGCAGCATGATTTCATAGTCCATTTTGTAGATGTGGTCACCGGCAAGGATGATCACGTAATCTACGTTGTAACTGTCCACGATATCGATGTTCTGGGTCACTGCATCCGCCGTGCCCTTGTACCAGCTTTCGTCGCCGCCCCGTTGCGAAGCCGGCAACAC
>JBFEQR010000041.1:0-9809 GCA_041549425.1 Yoonia sp.
AAGAAACATGGTGGGAAATACCTGTCTCGCAGCGGAAATATTGAGACACTTGAGGGTGCGGATAAGGACAGTACACTCATCGCTATTCTGGAATTTCCGACGAGGGAGAACTTGAACAGTTTTGCATTAGATCCGGAATATGCACCGTACGGTAAAGCGCGGCAGGCTGGAAGTGTCAGCAATTTTCACGTTATTGACGATACAGATATTGCCGGAGCTATTCCTTACCTTAGCGCTGGCTAAATGCAAAAATATGCTCCAGCTGACCACAGTTGGGGCATTCGTAAGCCCGGTGCTTTGGGCTCATAGCAGCCTTGCGGCGGTGCAGCACCCAGTTCCTTGCTCTGGCCAACCTACAACCGGTTTCCATTGCCGTCGGTTGACCGCTCCCAGCCCGAAGCTGAGCCAGCGTTCTTGGTGAGAATTTGAGATAGCTGACCTTCGCCGCGAGGGCCGCGAACTGGTAAGATGCGGGACGTTGCTTCCTTTCGAATTTCTGGAGGCAACTTCTGACTCTGGTTTTTTAACAAGTGTTTGAACGTTTCTGGTGCAACAGCCATTTAGCAAAAAACTCAAAATTCAACTGTGTTAGCTTGAGCGGCAACGTGTTAAGATACAAGGCTATTATCTTATCCGAGACGGAACTTAAGGACTTAATGTCGTTCTACTTTCACTATCAAGCAGAGTGTTCGGGCCGTTCAAACAGCCTGTCGCTACCGCGCATTTTAAGGATTTGACCTAAAAGTTGCATCTTTCTCAAATCCCCCTAAATGCCCTGCGCGCCTTTGATGCTACCGCGCGTCACGGCAGCTTTACCGCTGCCGCGCAGGAATTGTGCGTGACGCCTGGCGCGGTCGCGCGGCAGGTGCATCTGCTTGAGGACAGGCTCTCGGTACAATTGGTCACGCGCAAGGGGCCGCAGATCACGTTGACGACGGCGGGGGTTGCAGCGTTGCCTTCACTCCGGCGCGGGTTTGAGGAGCTTCAGAGATCGGTAGCCGAGATCCGCCGCGCCACCGAGACGCCCTCAATCACCTTGTCGGCGGATACGACCTTTGCGGCCATGTGGCTGGCCCCACGGCTCAAAGAATTTCACGAGGCCGAAGCCCCGGCGCGCGTGCGCATCGTCTCCCAGACCGATATCGGCACCACGGTGCCGGACTACGTCGACATCATCGTTTCGTCCTTCCTACCGTGTCCGCCTGGGTTTTCTGAGCAGCTCTTGCACAAAGAAACCCTGATCCCAGTAATGTCGCCTAAGTTGTTTGAGCAACTGCGCCCAAAAGCACCCGCCGATCTGGCCCGGGCCAATCTGATCGTGATCGACACAGTTGTGGATGACGACGCCAATGCCTTTGGTTGGCCGTTTTGGTTTGCGCATCATGGCGTGACGCTGGCAAAGGACGCGCCAATGTTGCAGGTCAGCCTGAATATCCTGGCCTATCAGGCGGCGGTGACGCATCAGGGCGTGGCTCTGGCCTCGCACCCGTTGGTCCGCGAATATCTGGAACGGGGTGATCTGATCGCCCCGTTTGGGCCGGAATACGGCATTGACGTGCCGCGCTTTGCCTTTGTCAAAGAGACCCTGGCCAGCCCGCTGGTCGAGCGGTTCCTGGCGTGGCTCTCTGAGCATAGCGCCTCGATTTAAGCGCGCAGACGGGTGCCTTGCGGGTCAAATGGTGGCTGGTGCAACACGCGCGCTTTGTGGGGTTTGCCTAGGACGTAGACCTCGACCTCTTCGTCCGGCGCCACGCCGTTCACATAGCCAAGCGCCAGCGACATGCCGACCGTGTAGCCATAGGTGCCGGATGAGACCTTGCCCACTGGTTTGCCATTCTTGAAGATCGGCTCGCCGCCCGTGGCATCGGCGTTTGATGCCCGGGTCTGATCCTCATCCAATGCCAGCAGTACCATCGTTTCACGTGGCGGCTTGGCCATATTGGCCGCCGCCGCCTCTTTGTTCAGGAACTCCTTGTCCATTTTGCACAGCCGCTCCATGCCCACCTCTTGCGGCCAATATTCGGGGCTATATTCGCGGCTCCAGGAACCGTAACCCTTTTCGATGCGCAGGCTCATTAACGCGCGGGCGCCCACAGGGCCGCCGCCTATCGTGCGCGCGGTATCCAAGAGACCCGTATAAAGGGCAATCTGGTCAGCCTCAGCGCAGTGGATCTCCCACCCCAGGTCGCCAGTGAACGAGACCCGCAGCGCCAGCGCATCGACACCTGAGATCTGGATCTTTTTCGAGCGCATGAAGGGGAAATCCTCGGTCGCAAAAGAGGTCTGGCTGAGCCCGCGCAACAGATCACGCGATTTGGGGCCGGCCACATTGAAGCCGCAGATCTCGGTTGTCTTGCTTTCAAATGTGGTGCCATCGGGCAGCGGCACGGCTTTGAAAAACCGACTGTGATAGCGCTCTGCGATGCTGGAGCCCATGATCCAGAACTCCTGCTCGCCGGTGCGGGTGACGGTGAAATCCCCGGCAATCCCGCCGCGCACACCGATCAGCGGCGTCAGGCAGGACCTCCCTATGGCCTTCGGCATCCGATTGGCAAAGACCGCATTCAAATACGCCTCGGCTCCCGGCCCCTTGCAGATATATTTGGCGAAGTTCGAGATATCGATGACGCCCACATGCTCGCGCAGCATCCGGCATTCGGCCCCAACCGGACCCCACCAGTTCTGGCGGGTGAATCCGTCGGTGTCCTTG
This sequence comes from Yoonia sp., assembly GCA_041549425.1. GTDB lineage: Bacteria > Pseudomonadota > Alphaproteobacteria > Rhodobacterales > Rhodobacteraceae > Yoonia. The sequence goes on from JBFEQR010000041.1 coordinate 2,711, forward strand.
GTGCCCGGTTCGTCGGCGAACCATTGCGGATGTTCCCAACCGAAGTTCAGACCAAAGACCGCGCCCATCTCTTTCTGCATCTCATAAACGGGGCGGGTGCGCACCGGGCGGCCTGCCTCGCGTTCTTCGTTCGGGAAATGGATGGCAAAGCGCTTGGCATACTGGTTCTCAACGCGCGCCTTGGTGAAGGCTTTGTCTGCCCAATCCCCGAAGCGCGCCACATCCCAGACGAACATGTCATATTCGGTTTCGCCTTCGATGATCCACTGCGCCGCCATCAGGCCCATACCCCCGGATTGGGAGAAGCCCGGGATGATACCGGCGCAGCAGAAATAATTCTCCAACTCAGGGACGGGACCAAAGAGCACGTTCGAATCCGGCGACCAGATCATTGGCCCGTTGATTACGCGTTTGATCCCGGCTTCACCCACCACGGGCATCCGCTCAACCGCGTTCATCACATTGTCTTCGATGCGCTCCAGATCGTCGGCAAAAAGCTCATGCGCGAAGTCGAGCGGTGTGCCCTCTTCGGCCCACATCCGCATGTCGGTTTCATAGGCGCCGACCAGCAGGCCATTGCCTTCCTGACGCAGGTAGTATTCGCCATCGCGGTCGGACAGGACCGGCAGCCGCTGATCCATCTGGGCCACCTTGTCGATGGTGTCGGTGACGAAATACTGATGCTCGGTCGGTTGCAGCGGCAGCGTCACGCCCGCAAGAGCCGCAACTTCGCGCGCCCATAGGCCCGCGGCATTGACCACCCACTGCGTGTGGATATTGCCTTTTGGCGTTTCGACAATCCACGAGCCATCCTCTTTCTGCACCGTCGCCGTGACCGGGGTGAAACGATGAATCTCCGCACCCCGCTGCCGCGCGCCGACCGCATAGGCATTGGTCACGCCGGAGGGGTCGACATTGCCGCCATTGGGTTCGAACATGATGCAGCGCACCCCGTCGAGATTGAGCAGCGGGTTCAGTTCCAGCGCTTTGGTCGCATCGATTTCATAGAAATCCATATTGTAGAGCTTGGCTTTGGCCGCTTGCAGGCGCAGTTGGTGCTCCCGCTCTTCGGTTAGGGCCGTGTAGATCGTGCCGGTGCGGAAGACGCCGCAGCTCTGGCCAGTCTCTTCCTCCAACTCATCATAGAGCCGCATCGTGTAGTCCTGAATGCGGCTGACATTGGAATTGTCATGCAGGCCGTGGATATTGGCTGCCGCATGCCAGGTGCTGCCCGAGGTCAGCTCGTTCCGCTCCAAGAGCATCACATCCGTCATGCCCAGTTTCGCAAGGTGATAGAGGATCGAGCATCCGATGACGCCGCCGCCGATGACGACGACCTGAGTTTCCGTTTTCATAGGGCTGTCTTTCGTGTTGTCTCTGCCCCTGCTTCTCCGGGGGGAATGTCATAACCAAAGGGGATGGCGGCAGTGCGGAGTCGGTCCCAGACGCTGCGCGCCCAGGTATAGGGTGCCAGAATGCGGAAGCGGTCGCGTGCGGTACGTTCGATCAAGACGGCGACCTCATGCATGCCGGTTTGCGCGAAACGGCCCACCGGGAACTGGCTGAGGCCGAAATCCATGGGCGCCGTGCGTGACAGGACATCCGCCGCATGGGCGCCCCGCAACACGATGGCGGTTTTGGAATGCGACAGGTCGAGCGTGACCAGATCGGGCGCCTCGGGCACGGGCAATGGCCCCTCGGATTGGATCAACACACGACCCGGCGCGGTGCGGTAGAGCCTGCGGCCCTGGGCAATGGCAACGGTTTGATAGTCCGGCGGCAGGGTCAGCCCCAATTGTTCGGCCAACTCGGTGAGCTTGTCGTCGAAGCCCTCCCAGCCGGCGATCTGCAAAAGCGCGCCGAGGCGCTCTTCGGCCAAGGTCAGGCGATCAGCCGTCCGTGCGGGCGTGCCATAGCTGCCCGCGATCAAGGCCTCGTAGAGCGCAGAGTGATATTCAGCCATTTTGTCGCTCTCCTTCCGGGTCAAAGAAATGATGTGAGATCAGGCGGGCGCTGGAGGTCTGGTTCTCCAGAAGGTTGACGATTTGGACCTCCTCCCCCAGCCGCGCCTGACCGTTTTTGACGAAAGCCATCGCGATGTATTTGCCCAGGGCGGGCGAATAGGTGGTCGAGGTCACCCAGCCCTCGCCATGCCCTTCCGGCGCGGCGCCCTTGGCAAAGATCAGCGATCCGCCCCGCGCGCCCTCATCGCCCTCGACCAGCAACCCGACAAGCTGCGCCCGGTCCGCGCTTTGCAGTAGCGGACGATGGCGCAGCACGCTGCCCACGAAAGGCTTTTTGGAGGAGGCAAGCCCCGCCAGCCCCAGATCCTCCATCGTTGTGCGCCCGTCGAGTTCCGGCCCGGCCACATGACCCTTTTCGATACGCAGGGTGCCCATGGATTCAGTGCCATAGGCGATGATCCGATGCGGCGCGCCCGCCGTCATGATCGCCTGCCAAACGGGCTCGCCATGGCCCGAGGGCGTGTAGATTTCGTATGCCAGTTCGCCCGAGAAACTCATGCGATGCAGCCGCACGGGGTGTTCCGCAATGGTCGCTTCGACAAAGCTGTTATTGGGCAGCGCCTCGGGCGAGAGGTCAACGTCCGGGCAAAGTGTCTGCAACAGCGCGCGCGATTTCGGACCGGCCAGCGCCATGGCGGCGAATTGATCGGTCAGGCTGGTGACATGCACCTTCAGGTCCCGCCAGTCGCTTTGCAGGCGCCGTTCGAAATCGGCCAGGATCTTGGCGGCATTGGCGGTGGTGGTGGTCATGAAATACTCATGCTCCCCCAGCCGCGCCGTTGCGCCATCATCCAGCACGATCCCGTCCTCGCGCAGCATCACGCCATAGCGGATGCGCCCCGGTCTCAGGCTCCTCCAGCCATTCGTGTAAACTCGGTTCAGGAAGGTGGCCGCATCGGGGCCCTGCACCGCGATCTTACCGAGGGTCGAGACATCGACCAGCCCGATATGAGCCCGCACATGCGCCGCTTCGCGCCGGTAAGCGGCCCCGACATCCTCATCCCCTTGCGGATAATACCAGGCGCGTTTCCAAAGCCCCGCCTCGGTCAGTGCAGCGCCTTGGGCGACATGCCAGCCATGGATCGGCGTCCGCCGCGTGGGGCGCACATGCGCGCCATGATCCTGCCCGACCAAGGCGCCAATGGTGACGGGCGTGAAGGGCGGGCGGAAGGTGGTGGTGCCCGCTTCGGCAATCTCGCGCTCTTGGAGGTCGGCCATGCGCGCCAGCGCGTTCACATTGGACAGTTTGCCCTGATCGGTCGCCATGCCGGTGGTGGTATAGCGTTTGAGATGCTCGACCGAGACGTAACCTTCCAGATGCGCCTGATCGATATCCGAGAGCTTCACGTCATGTTGCAGGTCGACAAAGGCCTTGCCCTTAACACCGGGCGCGCACCAGACCGGGCCGAAATTACCGCTCCAAAGCGGCCCACCGTCGAAACTTTCCGGCACCGTACCCGCATCGCCATCCGGTCCGGCGGCCTCTGACCCACGCGCGAATCCGTCGGTGATGATCTGGGCCATTTCCATCGGCGCTGTCACCAAACCTGCGGGCTGCAGATGAGCCTCGAACAAGGCCCGGGGAATGAAACAGGCGGACTCGGGCCTGTATTCGGGGGTTTTATAAAGCTGGCTCCAAAGGTGGACATTGGGCGACCATCCCGCAGAGGCGGCGATCAGATCGCAGGCGAGTTGTAGCGGTTCGCCATTCTGGTCCAACGGCGCCACAAGCGCAGAGGTAACGCACTTGCGCCCACGCGCCGCGATCACCGCGTGGCCTCTCAGAACGCGTATTCCCGCTGTCTCCGCCTGTTCGCGTAAGGCCTGGGGCACCTCGGTTCGGGTGTCGACGACGGTGATGCCCGCGCCCGCACTCGCCAGATCGATGGCGGTGGCATAGGCGCTGTCATTATTGGTCGCGACAAGCGCGGTTTGCCCCGCCAGCACCGCGAACCGGTTGAGATAGCTGCGCACCGCACCTGCCAGCATCACGCCTGACAGGTCGTTATTGCCAAAGACCATAGGGCGCTCAATTGCGCCGGTCGCCATCACCGCGCGGGGCGCATGAATCTGCCAATAGCGCTGGCGCGGCTGGCCTTCGCAACCTGAAAGATGCTCCACCATCCCATAGGTGTCGCTGTCATAGGCCCCGAACACGCTGGCGCGGGTCAGGATGCGGATATTGGGCAGCGTGTGCAATTCAAGCTCGATCTGTTTCAGCCAGAAGTCACTCTCACCGCCCACGGGATCGCTCAGGATGGCACCACCAAGGACGGTATCCTGCTCGGCCAGAATGACCCGCGCCCCTTTGCGTCCCGCGGCCAAAGCCGCCGAAAGCCCCGCCGCGCCGCCGCCGATCACCAGCACATCGCAGGTAGTCGTGACTTTCTCGTAGGTATCGGGATCAGGCAAATGCACAGCACGACCCATGCCAGACGCGCGGCGGATGAAGCGTTCGCACCACATCCAGAACCCGGTGCCAGAAAACGGACCGATGAAGGTCTTGTAATAGAACCCGGCGGAGAAAAACGGCGACAGCAGATTGTTCACAGCGCCGATATCGAGGTGAATACTGGGCCAGGCGTTCTGGCTGGCGGCGACCAGCCCGTCTTGCGCCTCGACACATGTGGCGCGGGTATTTGGTTCGCGAAAGGCGCCCTCATGTAGCGTGACCATGGCGTTCGGTTCCTCGACGCCCGCCGAATAGACGCCGCGACGCCGGTGATATTTGAAACTGCGCCCCACCGTTTTGTGGCCCGCCGCCAGAAGAGCCGAGGCCAGCGTGTCGCCCTCAAAACCCGGCAAGTCCCTGCCGTCAAAGCACATGGTGACCGGGGTGTCCCGGTTGATCCGCCCGCCTGTCGTTAACCGCTTCATGACGAGGCCTCACTGGCCAAATGGCAGGCGCTGACCTCATGAGTCAGGGTGTTGCGTTCAAGCACCAGCCATTGGCGGCAGCCCTGGACGTGATGCCAATATTCTCGATGCCAGCCGCGCGGGTTGTCACGGGTGAAGACATAGTCGACCCAAAGGGCCGGATCGGTCTCGTGCTCATCCGGGCGTTTGACGGTTGCGTCACCGTAATAGGAGAACTCGGTCTCGCTGCGCTGGCCACAGATGGGGCAATGGATACGGATCATTACGTGCCCCTCATTGTTGGTTCGGATGAGGACCCGCGCCCTTTTCATCAATGGTGCCGCCGCGCGCGAAGCGGTCGAGCGTATAGGCGGCGTTGTCGGGGTGGGGTTCGTCTTTGGCGATGGTCCAGGCAAAGCAATAGCCCGAGGTCGGGATCGTCTTGAATCCGCCGTAACACCAGCCACCGTTGAAATAGAGCCCGTCGACCGGCGTGCGCGTGATGATGGGAGAGCCGTCCATGGACATGTCCATCACCCCCGCCCAATGGCGCAATAGTTTTAGGCGGGACACCCCCGGCACCAGCGATTTCGCCGCCGCCAGCGTATGCTCGACCACCGGCAGGCCGCCGCGTTGCGCGTAGCTGTTATACATGTCCAGATCGCCGCCCAGAACCAGCCCGCCCTTGTCGGACTGGCTGATATAGAAATGCCCCGCGCCGTAAGAGACGACCGTGTCGATGAAGGGCTTATAGGGCTCGGTGACAAAGGCCTGCAGGCTGTGGCTTTCAATCGGCAGGCGCAAACCGGCCATTTTCGCCAGATGCCCCGAATGGCCTGCCACGCAGAGCGCGACCTTCTTGGCACGGATATCGCCTCGGTTGGTCTGCACACCGGTGATCTTGCCGCCGTCAAATAGGAACCCCGTGACCTCGCGCTTTTGCAGGATATCGACGCCGCGCCTGTCCGCGCCGCGCGCATAGCCCCAGGCCACCGCATCATGGCGCGCCGTACCCGCCCGGCGTTGCAGGATCGCGCCGTGGATCGGGAAGCGGGCATTGTCATAGTCGAGATAGGGCAGATCGCGCTGTACCTGCTGACGGCTCAGCAATTCCGCGTCAATCCCGTTGGCCCTCATCGTGTTGCCGCGCCGTCTCGCAGCATCAATCTGACCGGGTGAGTGCAGCAGGTTATACTGCCCGCGCTGCGAGAACATGACGTTGTAGTTCAGGTCCTGACTCAGATTCTCCCAAAGCTTCATAGACCGTTCGTAGAACATCGTGTTGCCAGGCAGGAAGTAGTTCGAGCGGACAATCGTCGTGTTCCGCCCAGTATTACCGCCGCCCAGATAGCCCTTTTCGACGACGGCGACATTGGTGATCCCGTGTTCCTTGGCCAGATAGTACGCGGTGGCCAGCCCATGCCCGCCCGCGCCAACGATCAGAACGTCATATTCGGGTTTGGGTTCGGGGTCACGCCAGGCGCGCGGCCAGCTTTTGTTGCCTTTCAGCGCATTGGTGAAAACCGAGAGGGCGGAGTATCTGCTCATGACGCGCACCGGACGGGAATTTGCGGCAGCGCAAAACCCACAACGGCCTGACACACCGCGTCGAGACTGTCGAAGCTCGGCACCGGCAGGTCGAGATCGCGGAACAGAAGAGAGAATTCGGTGCAGGTCCGGACAAGATAGTCTTGACTAGCACTTTGCTCAAGCTGACAGCTTTCAATCGATAGCGTGCGCACGGGTGTTTCGCTCAATCCCAGCTGTGCGCTCACCAGCTTTTTGGTCTCGGGCCCAAGGTCATGTCCGACCATCTCAAGTGCAAGTTGGAGGCCCGCACCTCCCGCGATTGCGCTCCAGATCGGGCCGTCAATCCAGATCGGCTGATCAATGAATTCATCGGCCCAACCTCTTTCCTTAAAGACGGCTCTGAAATTTGGATGTACCGCTACAGTTCGCTGTCGGCAGTGTCCAACTTGGGCTGCTAGAAAGACCGCACCTCCGCAAAACGCTGAGATCTTCGATTGCCATATACGCGCGGACACCTTTGTGCGGATCTTGGGATCCAAAGACCAAACGTTGCGGTGATCACCTAGGAAAAGAAGCGTTTCACCGCAGTTCGGTCGCTCTCCACTTTCGCCGAGAAAGTCCTGCAATCCATCGAAGTGGCTCAACCCGAACCGGGCATATCCAATGACGTCGTTTGCTGTCTGGAAGAT
>JBFEQR010000042.1:0-9747 GCA_041549425.1 Yoonia sp.
CCGCGATATGGAGGCAGCGCATGTTGCATGACAATCAGGTCTTTTCGGGTCACGGCGGCAGTTGACCGCCATTACGCGCTGCACCAAGCGCACAGTCGCGGCGTGCCGGAATTGTTCAAACCAGAACCTCTTGCTCTTCTTGGGTTCCAACCTCGAAAACGCGCTTGTATCGCGCGATCTCGCTTGCCGGACCCATCGCTTTGCGGGGGTTATCGCTAAGTTTGACCGTCGGCCGCCCGTTGGCGGACACCGCTTTGCAGACCAATGAAAATGGCGCGAGCGCATCATCTTCGACGAGCCCCTTGAAGTCATTCGTAAGCATCGTGCCCCAGCCGAATGACACACGTACCCTGCCCGAGAATTGTTGGTGCAAGGCGCTGATCTTGTCCACGTCCAGCCCGTCCGAGAAAATCACAAGCTTTTCGCGCGGGTCTTCGCCGCGCTCTTTCCACCAATTAATCGCAATTTCAGCGCCCTTCGCAGGATCGCCACTGTCCACGCGAATTCCGGTCCACCTCGCAAGCCAATCGGGCGCATGTTCCAGAAACCCTTTGGTGCCGAAGGTGTCAGGCAGAATAATGCGCAAATTGCCCTCATGCTCTTCGTGCCAATCGGCAAGCACGTCATAGGGGGACCGGCGCAATGCAGCATCGTCTTCAGCCAGCGCGGCATAGACCATCGGCAATTCATGGGCGTTCGTCCCGATGGCCTCGATCTCGCGCATCATGGCAATCCGGCAATTTGACGTGCCGGTGAAGTTGCTTCCCAGCCCCTCCATCATCGCTTGAACACACCAATCCTGCCACAGATAGGAATGCCGCCGACGGGTTCCGAAATCGGCCACACGCAGATCGTTGATCGGTTTGAGCTGGTCGACCTTCTCCCACAGTTTTGTCATGGCGCGGGCATAAAGCACCTGCAGTTCGAATTTGCCCATGTCCCTGAGAATGGCGCGGCTGCGCAGTTCCATGATGACGGCCAGTGCGGGTATCTCCCACAGCATGACCTCGGGCCATGTGCCCTCGAAGGTCAGCTCATATTGGCCGTCTTTCTTTTCAAGATGGTAGGGCGGCAACTGTAGGTTCTCGAACCACTCCATAAAGGCAGAGGTGAACATCTGGCGCTTGCCGTAAAACGTGTTCCCGCGCAGCCATGTGCTTTCGCCGCGGGTCAGGCGCAGCGACCGGATGTGATCAAGCTGCTCGCGTAATTCGCCTTCGTCCACAAGATCGGCAAGCCGGATGGATTTGGTGCGGTTGATGAGGGAAAACGTGACCACGGTGTCAGGGTGATTGCGGAAAACCGACTGACACATCAGCAGTTTGTAGAAATCCGTATCGATCAGAGACCGCACAATCGGATCAATCTTCCATTTGTGATTCCAGACCCGCGTGGCGATATCCACCATGACCTTGCTCTCCTCGTGTATTCGCGAGCATCCTTAGATCAAGCGTGGGCAAGACTGGCAAGAGGGCCGCACGATCGTGCCGATTGGTGTCGCACGACCCGCGCGGGTGTGATCTAAGCATCGCAGTATCAGACAAAGGCCGCACCCGTGACGATCCATTCGCCCTATTCCGCCCGTTTGGTGGGTGCAGTCGTACTGGCCATGACGCTAATTGTGGGCGGTGATGCGGCGGCGACCCTTCTGACAAGCGCAGGATTTCCGCAGACCTTCGTGGCTTGGACACGTTTTGCATTGGCGGCCACACTGCTTGCACCAGTTTGCGGTCTCAGCCGAGAAGACATGACGCAATTTGGCGACTGGCGGCTCTATCTACGCGCCGCATTGATCGTGGGCGGGATTGTTTGCATCCTTACCGCGCTCAAGTCCGAACCGATGGCCAACGTCTTTGCGGGGTTCTTTGTCGGTCCGGTTGTCTCCTATTTCCTGTCTGCCCTTCTTCTGGGGGAACGGATTACGCCGCTGCGGACGTTCCTGCTGTTGATCAGTTTCGCCGGTGTCTTGATGGTTGTGCGCCCCGGTTTCGGCATGACGGCGGGTATGGGATTTGCGATCGTTGCGGGCTGTTTTCACGGGTCCTATCTGGTGGCGACGCGCTGGCTTGCAGGTGGGTTCCGTCCGCGTTTCCTGCTGTTTTCGCAACTGACGATCGGTGCCCTGCTTTTACTGCCATTCGCATTTGCACCAACGCCTGCGCTGACATGGCCATTCTTCGGGCTGATCACGATTTCCGCGCTGGGGTCCGCGGGTGGTAACCTTTTGCTAGTGCTGGTGAACAGGACAACGCCTGCAGGGGTGGTTGCGCCACTGATCTATAGCCAGCTTTTGGCCGCCATGGTCATCGGATGGGCGGTTTTCGGGCAATGGCCCGACGGGCTTAGCCTGGTGGGGCTGCTGATCATCATGGTCGCGGGGGTCTCTTCTGTCTGGTTTGCGCGCCGCGGACGCTAGACCAATAAGACGCCAGCGTCCTTCATTGCAGCCTTGGCTGCCGCAAGTGATCCGTCAAAATCAATCGCGCGGCAGAGGTCCAGATTGACCGTTACATCGAACCCGAGCTTTGCCGCATCCACCGCCGAATAGTTCACACAGAAATCCGTCGCCAACCCCACAAGGGTCAGCGTGTCGATGCCGCGTGTCCGCAGATATCCTTCGAGGCCCGTTGGCGTGATCCTGTCGTTCTCAAAAAACGCGGAATAGCTGTCGATGGCAGGATTGTAGCCCTTGCGGATAATCAGGTCGGCGCGGTCGGTTTGAAGGTCGTGAAGAAATGCGGCGCCGTCTCTGCCTTGCACGCAATGATCCGGCCAAAGCACCTGCGGGCCATATGGCATCTCTGTCATGCTCATCGGGGCGGCCTGATGGGTAGAGGCAAAGGATGAATGTCCTGCCGGATGCCAATCCTGCGTCAGAATGACAGCGTTGAAATCAGGCATCAGGCGGTTGATCCCCGCAACAATCGCATCGCCGTCGGCCACGGCAAGCGCGCCACCGGGGCAAAAGTCATTCTGGACATCAATCACTAGCAAAGCATGGGACATTGGGGCCCTCCTTCCATCACCGTTGTGTGCAATGTGCCGGACCGCCACAAGGGTTGCAACGCCCCGTCTTTACCTATCCTGCCGACAGGCGTATTTGATGCGCATGTATACGATTGCTGCACTCTACCACTTCACCCGATTTGATGACCCGCCAGCGCTGCAGGGCCCGTTGCTTGACCTGTGCAAATCGCACGGGATTACCGGCACGCTTTTGCTGGCGCATGAGGGTATCAACGGCACAATCGCGGGAACGCGGGCCGGGATTGACGCCGTTTTGGCCCATATCCGTGCATTGCCCGGCTGCGCCGATCTTGAATGGAAAGAAAGCACTGCCGAAACACCCCCGTTCCACCGGATGAAAGTACGCCTGAAGCGCGAGATCGTGACAATGGGCCAGCCTGATGTCGATCCGGTCGCGCGTGTCGGCAACTATGTTGATCCCGCCGACTGGAACGATTTGATCAGCGCGCCGGATGTGGCTGTCATTGACACACGCAACGATTACGAGGTCGCCATCGGCAGTTTTGAAGGCGCCGTTGACCCGCAAACCAAAAGCTTCGGCGAATTTCCAGCTTGGTGGGAAGAAAACAAGCACCGCTTTCACAACAAGAAGATCGCGATGTTCTGCACCGGTGGGATTCGCTGCGAGAAATCGACGAACTACCTGATGGGCCAAGGGATCGAAGATGTGTACCACCTCAAGGGTGGCATCCTGAAATACCTCGAAGAAGTGCCGCAAGAGCAAAGCAAATGGGATGGCGAATGCTTTGTCTTCGACGCCCGCGTCAGCGTCGGCCACGGGTTGCAGGAAGGGCCGCACATCCTGTGCTATGCCTGCCGCAGGCCGCTGTTGCCCGAAGACCGCAAGCATCCGTCCTATGAACAGGGCGTGGCATGTCATCAGTGTGTTGACGAAACCAGCGATGACGACAAAGCGCGTTTCCGCGAGCGGCAAAAGCAAATGACCCTCGCCAAGAAACGCGGCACGCACCATATCGGCGGGATCTAGGGGATTTGGCTTGAACGTGCGCAAGCCTCTGGCCTTACAGCTTCTTGCGCTTGCGATTGGTGTGGCGGGCGGATTGGCTGCATATTTCGCCGGCTTACCCTTGCCATGGATGCTTGGCCCGATGATCGGGAACACGGTCGCAGCCATGCTGCGTGCCCCTGTGAAAGGTCCTGATCCGCTGCGGTTCTATGTCATTCCGGTGATCGGTGTGATGTTGGGGTCCGGTGTGACCGCCGAGATTTTCGGGCTTTTGGGAACATGGCTTCTGACGCTTGCATTGCTGCCGCTGTTTCTGGCCTGCGCTGCGGGTATTTCCTATGCGGTCTACCGCAAGATCGGTGGCTACGATCCGGTCACAGCCTTTTATTCAGCGATGCCAGGTGGCTTGAACGAAATGCTGATACTTGGCGCTGCGGCTGGTGGCGATGAAAGGCGCATCGCGCTGGCACATGCCGCGCGTGTGTTGATTATTATTGTGTTTGTGGCGCTCTTTTTCGGGCTGATCCTCGGCGTTTCGAGCGGCGGGCAAGGCACGGCGCGCTGGGTCGGCCTTTTTGAGATCACCGCCGTGGACTATCTTGTCTTAGGGGCCTGCGCTGTGTTCGGGGTTGTCGTCGGGAAAAGGCTGGGCCTGCCAGCGGCCCCTGTTTTCGGCCCCATGATCCTGAGCGGGATTGCGCATGTGGCGGGTTGGGTCACCGTCGCGCCGCCCACGCTTTTTGTGATTGCCGCCCAGATCACGATCGGGACGATCATCGGCACACGGTTTGTAGGGGCCACACTTGCCGAAGTCAGGAATGACGTCGGCCTGTCGGCGGTTGCGTCCTTTTTGATGCTGACCGCCGCGATCGGCTTTGCAGAGACCATCGCATGGATCAGCGGTATCCCTCTGGCACAGGCGTTTCTTGCTTTTTCACCGGGTGGCCTGACCGAAATGTCACTGCTTACCCTCGCGATGGAACAAGACGTAGCCTATGTTTCGGTCATGCACATCATCCGCATCACACTGGTGATCGCGATTGCGCCCTTTGTTTTCAAATGGACACGCAGGAAACCCTAGAAATCAAGGTTCTCGACGTTCAGGGCATTATTCTGGATGAACTCGCGACGGGGTTCGACAACGTCACCCATCAGCTTGGTGAACAGATCGTCTGCTTCGGCCAAATCCTCGACCTTGACCTGTAGCAACGTGCGCGCATCGGGGTCCAGTGTCGTTTCCCACAACTGGTCGGGGTTCATTTCGCCCAGACCCTTGTAGCGCTGCAAAGACAGGCCCTTTTCGTCCTCTTCAAGGATCGCCTTGAGCAAATCAAGCGGGCCATGGATCAGCTGGTGCCGGTCCTTGCGGACCAGTGTTGCGGGCAGGTTGTAAATCTCTTGCAGGCTTTGGGTGAATGTTCCGGTGCGCCGCGCTTCACCACCGCGCAGCATCGGGCCATCAAGCGTGCGCACCTCTTCTACCCCGCGCAGAATACGGGCAAGCCGCATGCCTTTATCTTGGGTAATGCGCCCTTGCCAACCGCGTTCCCATTCCAGCGCGATAAGGTCAAGACGCTCTGCCACGCGGTCGGCTGTGCCCTGCAGATCATTTTCGACAACGCCCGGCACAAAGGCACCTGCGATGGCGGCCTGTTCCAGAATGTGACGGGGGTAATGGGTCGGGAATGCTTCCAGCACGCGTTTCAGCTGACGGGCTTCCTCAACGACACGTCGCAGGTCATTACCGGTGATCTCTTCACCGTTGCCAAGACGCAGCATCGCCCCTTCGATGCCCTGCTCAATCAGGTATTCGTCCATCGCGGCCTGATCTTTGAGGTAGACCTCTGACTTGCCACGCGACACTTTGTAAAGCGGTGGCTGCGCGATATAGAGATACCCTCCTTCGATCAGTTCGGGCATCTGGCGGAAGAAGAAGGTCAGCAAAAGCGTACGGATGTGCGCGCCGTCCACGTCCGCGTCGGTCATGATGATGACCTTGTGATAGCGCAATTTATTGATGTCGAATTCGTCGCGTCCAATGCCCGTGCCCAGCGCCATGACAAGATTGCCGATTTCCTGACTGGACAACATCCGGTCGAACCGCGCGCGTTCCACGTTCAGAATTTTACCCTTCAGCGGCAGGATTGCCTGCGTACCACGGTCGCGCCCTGTCTGGGCCGACCCGCCCGCCGAGTCACCCTCGACCAGGAAAACTTCGGTCTTGCTGGGGTCTTTTTCAGAGCAGTCCTTTAGCTTTGACGCGTTGAAGTTCACATCCATCGCCGATTTGCGCCTGATTTCGCGCGCTTTGCGGGCGGCCTCTCGGGCGGCTGCGGCTTCGACGATCTTGGAGATGATCATCTTGGCTTGCACCGGATTTTCCTCGAACCACTCGTTCAGCTTTTCGCCCATCAGATTTTCGACCGCAGGACGCACCTCTGAGCTGACCAACTTGTCTTTGGTCTGGCTCGAGAATTTCGGATCAGGCACTTTCACGGACAGCACGCATGTCAGGCCTTCGCGCGCGTCATCGCCAGTTAGCGAAACCTTTTCCTTTTTCGAAATGCCGGTCTCTGTCGCATATTTCGCAATCGCGCGCGTCAAAGCGCCCCGAAATCCGGCCAGATGGGTGCCGCCATCGCGCTGGGGAATGTTGTTCGTGAAGGGCAGAACCATCTCGTTGTAGCTGTCGTTCCACCACATCGCGACCTCGACCCCGATGTCATCACGCTCGCCCGTTACATAGATCGGCTCTTCCATCAAAGGTGTCTTGGAGCGATCAAGGTATTTGACGAATTCCTTGACGCCACCTTCATAAAACAGGTCCGCCTTAAGCGGCTCTGCCGGACGCAGGTCTTCCAGAATGATCCGCACGCCCGAGTTCAGGAACGCTAATTCGCGCAGACGCTTTTCCAGCGTCCCGAAATCATAATCGCGGTTGCTGAATGTGTCAGTTGAGGCAAGGAACGTGACCTCGGTGCCTTTGCGCCCGTTTGCATCGCCGACAACGCGCAAATGTTCGGTCGTAAAGCCGCCCTCGAACCGCGCGTAGTGCTCTTTGCCGTCGCGCCAGATGCGCAACTCAAGAAAGTCGGACAGCGCGTTCACAACCGAAACGCCCACACCGTGCAAACCGCCCGAGACCTTGTAAGAGTTGCTATCGAATTTACCACCAGCGTGAAGCTGGGTCATGATAACCTCGGCGGCGGAAACGCCTTCGCCCTCGTGAATGCCTACGGGGATACCGCGTCCGTTGTCGCCAACCGTGACCGACCCGTCAGCATTGATTTTCACATAAACGTGGTCGGCGTGGCCTGCCAAAGCTTCGTCAATACCGTTGTCCACGACCTCATACACCATATGGTGCAGGCCGGACCCGTCATCGGTATCGCCGATATACATGCCCGGACGCTTGCGCACTGCCTCTAGTCCCTTGAGAACCTTAATAGAATCGGCGCCGTAGTCTTCGTTGTTCTGATCAGTGGGGGCCATCTGGGATACCTTGTTTCACGTTACCCAAAATATATGTGAAACAGGGGTGATTGTCACGCAAATGGCACAATATTTTGTGGTTTTCAGTGGGGCGGAAAATCAGGCTCAGGTCAGGCCGATTACCGCACCTACAGCGATCAAAAGCCAGCCCGCTGTCATGTTCATCCGGCGCATCGCTTTGGGTGATTTCAGAACACCCCGCACCCGGTCAACGAACACCGCAAGGGTCAAATTGCCGACCAGCGGCACCATGAAACTCAGGGTACAGATTGCCGCGATATCTATCGCGGTCATGGTGGTCAGATCAAAGAAACCGGGCAGAATACCGATGTAGAACAGCACCGCCTTGGGGTTCCCGATGATAACCGCGAGCCCCGCAAGAAACCCCGCCCACATGCCCGGCCGCGTCAGCCTGCTATTGGCGCTAAGCGCGTGGTCTGCGTTGCGGATCAGCCCGACACCCATCACCAGAAACACGATCACGGCGACCCACTTCAGCACATCCATGAAACCTGCGAACTCTGCCACAAGCCAGCTTACCCCCAGAACGGCAACCAAGGGCCAGACGATATCACCGATCGCCACGCCCATCGCCAGCGGCCACGCCGCATGAAACCCGCCCGACAGCGAACGGGCCAGCAAAGCCACCCAGACCGGACCGGGCGTCATAAACAGAATGAGCAGCGCACCGGCATAAAGCAGCAGTTCATCAAGCGTAATGGTCATGCGTCGGGCAACGTCAGACTACCGTCGGGGTTCAAGGGCCAGAACGGATTGTGCGCGACCTCCCAGACATGGCCGTCAGGGTCTGCGTAATAGCCCGAATAGCCGCCCCAAAACACCTTTTGCGGTGCTTTCAACGCAGTGGCCCCAGCCGACAGGGCATGGGTATAGGCGGCGTCAGCCTCTGCCTCGGTCGCGAAGTTCTGCGCGAGCGTCATGGCACCGGTGCCAAGGGTTGCATCGGGGCGCCCCTGATCCTTGGCAAGCGGTTCCAGCCCGAAAAGCCCCAGAACCATGCCGTTGATCTGGTAAAATACGACTTCGCCTTCGTCAGCGGTGGGGACCCAGCCAAGCGCGCCATAAAACGCCTTTGAGCGCGCCAGATCGGCGACGCCAAGGGTGATGAGGGTAACGCGTTGCGGTGTCACGGGCTGTCCTTCTGGATGACGACGGATTGCCCATCGGTTTCGGTGACTTCGGCATATTGGGCCCGATCGCCCAATTCGGTGAACAGCTCTGGCCCCGTGCCCGTCATAAAGGCCTGTGCGCCAAGGCTGCATATTTCATCATAAAGCGCCGCGCGACGTGTGGCGTCAAGATGGGCTGCGACCTCGTCCAGCAGCAGAATAGGCGGGGCGCCGAAATCACGCGTCAGGGCGCGGCCATTGGCAAGGATCAGGCTGATCAAAAGTGCCTTCTGCTCGCCTGTGGAACAATCTTTGGCGGGCACGTCCTTTTCGGCAAAGACAGCGTCAAGATCGGCGCGATGCGGCCCGATCAAGGTGCGACCGGCGGCCATGTCACGCGGGCGGTTGTCGGACAGGGCCGCCTGCAGGTCATCGGGGATCGGATCAGGCGACGTCAGCGCCAGTCGTGCTGTGGGAAAGGCCGTGACGGCCGCATCCTGCGCCGCCATGAGCTGTGCGATGGCGGTCTCGCGGTTGCGCTGGATGGCAACTGCGGCCTGCGCCATCTGCGCCTCGATTGCGGTGTACCAATGCGGATCGCGCACCATGTCCTTCAGCAGGCGATTGCGCTCGCGCATGGCCTTTTCATACCTCAGCACAGCCTCTGCGTGGGTCGGTTCAAAACTGAGCGTCGCACGATCCAGAAAGCGGCGGCGACCTTCGGCCCCTTCGATCCACAGCCGGTCCATCGACGGCACCAGCCACAAGATGCGGGCAATGCGACCCAAAGCGACCTGCGGGGCGGCCTTGCCATCTATGCGGAGCTGGCGGGGGTTGCCCGGCTCTGCCCATGTTTCAAGCTCGTGTGTCTGGTGCAGGGATTGCAGTACCGCGGTGATTTTCCAGCCCAGCACCTCTGGCTTGCGCGCCAGATCATCTGCGCCAGCGCGGCGCATCCCGCGTCCGGGCGACAACAGCGACACAGCCTCAAGCAGGTTGGTTTTGCCTGCACCATTCGGGCCGAAAATAGCCAACGGGCGCCCATCCAAACTGAGGGACGCCCGTTTATGGGATCGGAAATGCGAAAGGGTCAGCGCGCCAAGCGCAAGTTTTGCCATCTGTGGCCCCTAG
>JBFEQR010000043.1:0-9705 GCA_041549425.1 Yoonia sp.
GCATGACGTCGGCGGCCTGAATGGCGGTCGCGGTGCACATGGCAAACAGGGTGATAGCGAGTTGACGCATCATTCGACAATGTCTCCGTTCAGGAATGCCCTTGCTTGCGGCGTTTTCGGGCCTTCGAAAAACGCTGTGGCCGAAGCGGCTTCATGCACATGGCCGTTGAGTAGGAAGATCACACGATCCGCCAACCTGCGGGCCTGCCCCAAGTCATGTGTCGACAGGATCAGACCGGTCCCCGCCGCGCGGGTCGCCAGCAGGATTGCTTCGATTTCGCGGGTCGCGCGCCCGTCCAGCGACGCGCTGGGTTCGTCCAGAAAAACCAGTTCCGGTTTGCTGATCAGGGCACGCGCCAGCGCGACCTTCTGCTTTTCGCCGCCCGACAGGACAGTGGCAGACCGGTCCAGCATCTCTGACAGTCCGGCGCGTTCGCCCCATTCAAGTGCCTGACGCATCGCCTGCGCACGCGCCACCCCGCGCATCTGCAGCGGATAGGCCAGATTTTCGGCCACCGTGCGGCGCAGCATGACCGGTTGCTGGAACACAAAGGCCTGCGCATTGCGCGCGGTTTTCGTGTCACAGGCCCAGTCGATCGTGCCGTCATGCAGCCGCGCAATCCCGTGCAGCATGCGCAACAGGGATGTCTTGCCCGACCCGTTCGGCCCAAGGATCACACAGATGCCTTGCCCGTCCAGTTCCAGATCAACGGGGCCGACCAGCACTTTGCCCCGCCGCCGCGTCAGCGCGCCTTGGACACGCAAGGGAAACAAGGTCTTTACCATCTGCCGTCCCTTTCTGTCCGGCTTAGACCGTGGATGGCAAGGTTGACCGCAAGCGCCAGCGCGATCAGCACAAACCCGAGCGCCAAAGCCAGCGCGAATTCCCCCTTGCCGGTTTCAAGGGCAATGGCTGTCGTCAGAACCCGCGTCACATTGTCGATATTGCCCCCCACGATCATGATCGCGCCGACTTCGCCGATCCCACGGCCAAAGCCTGCAAGGGCTGCTGTCAAAAGGGCGCGCCGCGCGTCCCACAAAAGCGTCCTGATCTTCTGGGCCTGCGTGACATTCATCGAAATCAGAAGGTCATGGTAGTCGTGCCAAAGGTCACGCAGCGACTGATGCGCAATGCTGGCAATCAACGGCACAATAATGATCATCTGCGCGATAACCATTGCGGTGGGGGTAAACAAAAGCCCGAACACGCCAAACGGCCCCGAGCGTGACAAAAGCACATAGACGATCAGGCCCACGACAACCGGCGGCAACCCCATCAGAGCATTCATGACCGCAATCACGGTGCGGCGGAACCGGAACCTGCGCACAGCCAGCAAAGCCGCCAGAGGCAAGGCAATGACGCAAGCCAGAACCAGCGCCGTCAATGTGATGCGCAAAGATCGCAACGCGATTTCAAGCAGTTCCGCATCGGCGCTGGCGACAAGCCAGAACGCTTGCGACAGCCCCTGCCACAGATCGACCATGTGTCGATCCCCCTCCCAGTTCAACGCCGGAAAACTGGCAGCTTCTTTGCGCCGTGACCAGCCCCCTTACGCAAGACAAAGGCAAAACGAACAGACTGTCCATTCCGCTGTCCCGACCGGCGCAGCGCGGCGGTCAATTTGACCCTGGAACATGTCTCGCGCCCGCATGCAGACCGGCAATTGCGCTGTTTTCCGGTTTGACGGTAGGGTGCGCTATATCTCCCCGAAAGGAGAACACCTGTGACGTCTGTCCGTCTTCGATTGCTGGTTCTTGCCCTTGCACCTCTGGTGCTGTTGCTGCCGCTGTTGCTTGTCCTTGGCATGCTGCGCTGGACCGCCGATTACGACAAGCTGCTGATCGCGAAGGTCGAAAGCGATCTGGGGATCGCCGAACAATACCTCGCGCGGATCATACAGGGCACGGGCAACAACCTGACCAGCGTCGCGGAATCGATCGATTTTGACGCGGCACTCGCGTCACCTGCCCCACAAAGAGATGCGTTTTTCGCAAGCAAGAAGGACGAACTCGGCCTTGATTTCCTCTATTACCTCCCTTCCACAGCGGCCACTGGCCCTGCATCGCGGTGGCCGGTCATTGCGGCAGGGATGGCCGGTCAGTCGGCCACGCACATCGACATCTTTTCCGGCGACATGCTGCAGGGCATCGCCCCCAAACTGGCCGAGCAGGCCCGCATCGAACTGATCCCGACCAAGGCTGCCGTGCCCACAGATCGCGTGGTCGAAGATCGCGGCATGGTCGTCCATTCCGCCAGTCCGGTGCATTCGGACACGCACACCGGCGTGTTGGTGGGTGGCATCTTGCTGAACCGCAACCTTGATTTCATCGATACGATCAACGCTCTGGTCTACCTGCAGGCCGACACCGGCGGCGCGTTGCAGGGGACGGCCACGCTTTTTCTTGATGACGTGCGCGTGTCAACAAATGTGCGCCTGTTCGAAGATGTCCGCGCGCTTGGCACCCGCGTGTCAGCCGAAGTGCGTGGCGCCGTTCTGGATCAGGGGCAAACGTGGCTCAATCGCGCCTTTGTGGTGCAGGACTGGTATATTTCGGGATATCTGCCGATCAGGGACAGCTTTGGCGAACGTGTCGGCATGCTTTACGTGGGTTTTCTTGAGGCCCCCTTCAGCGCCACCAAATCCTCGGCCATCATGTGGATGGTTGCCGCTTTTGCGGGCGTTCTCTTGCTGACGGTGCCCGCCTTTTTGTGGCTGGCCCGCGGCGTTTTTGCCCCGCTTGAGCGGATGACCCAGACCATACGCAAAGTCGGCGAAGGCAATCTGTCCGCGCGCATCGGCGACGTCCGGCAGCGCGATGAAATCGGACAGGTGGCAACCCATCTTGATGATCTTCTGGATCAAGTGCAGGACCGCGATGCCAAGCTGCGCGCGGATGCCGACACCCTTAATCTGCGCGTCGACCAGCGCACCGCCGAATTGCGCGAAGCCAATGCCAAACTGGAAGAAACCTACCGTCAACTTGTCATGAGCGAAAAGCTGGCCTCGATCGGTGAAATCGCGGCGGGCGTGGCCCATGAGATCAACAATCCGGTTGCGGTGATACAAGGCAATGTCGATGTCATTCGCGAAAGCCTTGGGACCGAGGCCGATGGCGTGAAAACAGAGCTTGATCTGGTTGACCGTCAGGTCATGCGCATACAGGCCATCGTCGGCAAGCTTCTCAGGTTTGCGCGCCCGAATGATTATGCAGACTACAACAGTGATGTACCGCTTGGGACAATCGTCGACGATTGTCTGGTGCTGGTGGACCACGTCCTTAGCAAGGGGGATGTGCGGTTGCGGACCCGTTTTAAGGACGTGCCGCTGGTGCGCGCCGATCAGGGGGAGCTGCAACAAGTGGTGATCAACCTGATCATGAATGCTGTGCAGGCCATGGGCCATCAGGGAGAGTTGTCACTCACACTCACCCCCGAAATCCGCGACGGCGTATCAGGGGCCAGTTTCATCGTCGCCGACACCGGCCCCGGCATCCCCGCCGACAAGATCGGGGCTGTCTTTGATCCGTTCTTTACGACCAAACAGGCCGAGGGCACGGGGCTTGGCCTGTCTATTTCACAAGCGTTGGTGCAACGCACCGGCGGCATCATCACGGTGCGCAACCGCAAAGAAGGCGGCGCAGAGTTCAAAGTCTGGCTTCCTGCATCGGTCGTCAGCACCGCTGCAGCCCAGTGATCCGCAGCAATGCAGCACCCCTACACTAAGCTGCCCTAGGGAACATCCCCAAGCTGGGACAGGATCGGACAATCGGGGCGGTCATCGCCGGCACAATTGCGCACCAGATCGGACAAGGTGCGCTGCATGCTTTGCAGATCGGCGATTTTGACCTCGATCTCGCGCAGGTGATCCTTGGCGATGGCACGCACGTCGGCGCTGGCCCTGTCGGTGTCTTCCCACAGCGCCAACAGATTGCGGCAATCCTCGATCGTAAAGCCCAGCGCCCGCGCGCGGCCCAGAAACATCAGCTTGTGCGTGTCGCTTTCGCGAAAAGACCGATAGCCGGTGGTGTCGCGCAGCGGTTTGATCAATCCGATATCTTCGTAGTACCGGATCGTTTTCGCAGGCAGGCCCGATTTTTCGGCAGCTTCCCCGATATTCATGCCACACCCCCTGCCCGTTGCACCCACCGCAGCCGGAGGGCATTCGACAACACAAAGACACTCGACATCGCCATCGCCCCCGCCGCCAGCATGGGCGACAAAAGCGGGCCGCCAAAGACGAAAAGCACACCCGCCGCGACAGGGATCAGGGCCGTGTTATAGGCAAACGCCCAAAACAGGTTCTGGCGGATGTTGCGCATGGTCCTGCGGCTCATTTCAAAGGCATCGACGACACCGCCGATGTCGCCGGACATCAACACCACATCGGCGCTTTCGATGGCCACATCAGTGCCCGTCCCGATCGCAATCCCCACATCAGCCGAAGCCAAAGCAGGCGCGTCATTAATCCCGTCACCGATAAACGCAAGCGTCCCGCCCGCGCCACGCAGGTCCTGCAAAGCGGCAACCTTGCCGTCCGGCAAAACCTCGGCCACGACATGGTCGATACCCAGTTCATCAGCGATAAACTGCGCCGTTGCCTTGTTGTCACCGGTGATCATGGCGACCTGCTTGCCCATGGCCCGCAAGGCCCTGATCGCATCCGCAGTTGCAGGTTTCACCGGATCGGCAACACCGATCAGCGCAGCGAGCGTGCCATCGACGGCGACATAAAGCGGTGTCTGCCCCTGCTGTGCGATCTCTGCCGCCTTGGATTTCAGCGGCTCTGTCGCAATCGTCTCGGACGCCATCAGCCGGTCCGCGCCGATCAGAACACGTTGCCCGTCGACCGTGGCCTGCACACCAAACCCTGTCCGGCTTTCAAAATCTGCTACCGTTTCGAGATCCAACCCGCGGTCTTGGGCGGCGCGCACGATAGCTTGGGCAATCGGGTGCTCGGACAAGGCTTCGACACTGGCCACTTGGGCCAGAACCCTGTCTTCCTCAAAGCCCGAAAGCACGTCAAATGTCGTCAGTTCAGGCCGCCCAGCGGTCAGTGTGCCGGTCTTGTCAAAGGCCACGATGCGCGCATCCTGCAGGGTCTGCAACGCATCGCCACGCCGGAACAGAACGCCCATTTCCGCAGCCCGTCCGGTGCCCACCATGATCGAGGTCGGCGTGGCCAGCCCCATAGCGCAGGGACAGGCGACGATCAGCACCGCTACACCGGACACCAAGGCAAAACCCAAGGCCGGATCGGGACCGAAGACAAACCATGCAAGCACCGTCAAAACTGCGATCAACAGCACCGCAGGCACGAACCACATTGTGAGCCTGTTGACGACATCCTGAATCGGCAGCTTGGTACCCTGTGCCTCTTCGACCATCTGGATGATCTGGGCAAGAACGGTATCCGCGCCGGTTTTGGTCACTTCGAAGTCAAAGCCCCCCGCGCCATTCACCGTCCCGCCGGTGACGGTATCACCGGTGGTTTTCTGTACCGGCACGGGTTCGCCGCTAATCATGCTTTCATCGACATAACTGCTGCCTTCCACGACGACACCGTCAAGCGCCACACGCTCGCCGGGGCGCACGCGCACGACCTCACCCACGACGATTGCGTCGATGGGGGTCTCTTGGGCTGTGCCGTTGCGCACCACATGGGCGGTCTTGGGTTGCAGGCCCACCAGTTTGCGAATGGCCTCGCCTGTGCGGCCTTTTGCGCGCGCCTCAAGCCACCGGCCCAAAAGGATCAGGGTCACGATCACGGCTGCGGCCTCGAAATAGACCGCCTGCGTGCCCTCGGGCAAAAGCGCGGGGGCAAAGGTGGCAACGGTTGAAAAGCTCCATGCGGCAAAGGTGCCGATGGCAACCAGCGCGTTCATGTCAGGGGTGCCCTTCAACAAAGACGGCACGCCTTTCGCGAAAAACAGCCGCCCCGGCCATGCCAGCACAGTCGTGACCAGCACGAATTGCAGCAGCCAACTGTTCTGAAGACCGATGTTCGCGGCGACCCAGTGGTGCATCCCGGGGACAAAGTGGCTGCCCATCTCAAGCACGAAAACCGGCAAGGTCAGCGCCAATGCGATAAAGAACTGGCGCGACAGGGCGTGCGCCTCATCCGCCTTGCGGTCGGTTGCGGCTGTGCCCTGAACGCGCGGCGTGGCGGGGTATCCGGCCTGTGTCGCAACCTGTGCCAGCGTGGCAGGGGTTGTCACACCCGTGAGGAAACTGACCGCAGCCGTCTCGGACGCCAGATTGACCGTCACATCTGTGACACCTTCTGCCGCGCGCAAGGCCGCTTCGACGCGGCCCACACAGGACGCGCAACTCATCTCCGACACTTCCAGCACGACATGATCGGTCTGCGCGGGATAGCCAGCCTTGGCCAGCGCATCGGTGATCGCGCGGGCGTCAGCGGGTGGATCATAGCTGACAGTCGCGCTTTCGCCCGCCAGATTGACCGCGACGTCACGCATACCATCCACAGCGCGCAACGCCTTTTCGGCCCGCCCCACGCAAGAACCGCAGCTTAATCCCGTCAGTTGCAATTTGAGTGTGTCAGTCATGCCCATGTACCCCGTTGTGTATCTCTCACGGGTTACATAGGGGTTCCACTCACTGGAAGGTCAAGAGGCTGCGGTAAACTTTCGGATCAACCGTCTTCACGCGCTTGTGTGACCAGCATTTGCAGATCGGACAAAGGCACAACACCCGGCACCAAGGCGTCACCGATCACAAACGCCGGTGTGCCCGTAAACCCGAGGTTCTGCGCCAGCGTGTTCGAGGCGATCAAATGGGCGTCCACCTCTTCGCTTTGCATGTCCGCGATCAACTGCTCCAGATCGAGGCCGAGTCCACGGGCGGCGGACATGATTGTCGCCTCTTCCGCGCGCCCGCGCAGGCCCATCAACGCCTTGTGCATCTCGTCATATTTGCCTTGCTCACGCGCCGCCAGTGCCGCACGGGCCGCCAGAACAGAGCCTTCGCCCAAAATCGGCCACTCTCGATAAACGACGCGCACGTCGCCATCCGCGGCCAGCAAAGCGTCGACGTCGGCGGCGGCGCGTTTGCAGTAGGGGCAGTTATAATCAAAGAACTCGACCACAACAGCACTGGCATCGGCAGGACCAACCGACGGGGCATTCGGATCGTTTTCCAGCAGATCACGCTGTTGGGCCAGTGTTTCCGCGCTGGCCGCAGCCTGTGCGGCATTGCGTTCTTCTTCCAGCAGGGCGACCGCATCCATGATGATCTGCGGGTTTTCCAGAATCGCATCAAGCGCAAGTTGCTTGATCTGCTCTTCGGTGAATGATTGCGCCGTGGCCGCAAAAGGCAGGGCCACAAGGGCGGCGGTCATAAGAAGGTGGCGCATGGGTTATCCTGTCATCTGGTTGTTCGCGTCAAATTTGGCGCATAAAACCACTTCGGCTTGCGATGCACCAGACACAACTGTGTCAGTAACAACCACATGCGGGGAAACGACGCGCCTGCGCCAAAGCCGCCTTGCCGGACACTGCGCTTGCGCGTAATTGGCGTGTATGAAAACCAAGGGCTCAATCAAACGCACGGCGATGCGCGGCGCTTTCACAGCGATTGCGGTGATCGTGACGGTGATCTGCGTCATCCCCTATCTGGGGGTGCTTGCGGCGGCGGCCTCAGGTTCGTTCGAAACACTGGGGCTTTTGGCGCAAACCGTTCTGGGGCGCTATACCGTGACAACGCTTGTGCTGGTCGCACTTGTGATGACGGGGAGTGCGGTGATCGGGGCAGGGGCCGCGTGGCTGGTCACGATGACAGAGTTTCCCGGCAGGCGCTGGCTGGAAATCGCGCTGGCGCTGCCGCTTGCCTTTCCGGCCTATGTGCTGGCCTATGGCTATACCCATGTGCTGGATCACCCCGGGATCGTGCAGACGACGTTGCGCGATCTGACAGGCTGGGGTCCGCGCGACTACTGGTTCCCCGAAATCCGGTCGATCGGAGGGGCGGCACTGATGCTGACGCTTGTGCTTTACCCCTATGTCTACTTGCTGGCGCGGGCTGCATTTTCGGCGCAGGGGGCCAGCACGTTTCTGGCGGCGCGCGTTCTGGGCCGGTCGCCGTTCCGCGCTTTCATGTCCGTGTCATTGCCTATGGCGCGGCCTGCCATCGCATCGGGCGTGATGCTGGTCGCGATGGAAACAATCGCGGATTTCGGAACCGTCGCCTACTTTGGCGTGCAGACCTTTGCGGTGGGCATCTACACAAGCTGGTTCACCATGGCCGACCGCGCCGCCGCGGCGCAACTGGCCTTGGGCCTGCTGAGTTTCGCGCTGCTGCTTGCGATGCTGGAACGCGCCAGTAGGGGTGGCGCGAAATATGCCAACGGCAAGCGTAACGCCCCGATGCAACGGATCGTGCTGAACAGCGGCCAAAAGATCGCCGCGACGGTATTTTGCCTGCTGCCGGTCCTGATGGGTGTCTTGCTGCCGGTGGTGGCGCTGGGGACCATGGCAATCGGGTCGGAACAGGATCTGCTTAGCCCGCGTTATCTGGGCTTTATCCGCAATTCGCTGACGCTTGCCAGCATCGCGGCGGTGCTGGCGGTTGTTGCGGCCCTGGTTCTTGGCACGCTGCACCGCGTCAGGGCAAGCCGCCTGACGGGCCTGTCGCTGTATCTGGCGCGGATCGGCTATGCCGTGCCCGGCGGTGTGATTGCGGTGGGCCTGCTGGTGCCGTTTGCAGCCTTTGACAACACCCTTGATGCATGGATGCGCACGACCTTCGACGTCTCGACGGGGCTTTTGTTCACAGGGTCGATCTGGCTGCTGATCTTTGCCTATCTGATCCGCTTTCTGGCCGCGGCCATTGGCGCCTATGAGGGCGGGATTGCCACGGTCGGCCTCAATATGGACGCCGCAGCGCGGACCTTGGGCCAAGACATGCCGGGGCTTGTGCGCCGTGTGCATATGCCGCTTTTGCGCACCAGCCTGCTGACGGCAGGGCTGATTGTGTTTGTGGACGTGATGAAGGAACTGCCCGCCACCTTGATCATGCGGCCATTCAACTATGACACCCTTGCCGTGCAGGCGTATCGTCTGGCGTCAGACGAGCGGTTGGAAGGGGCGGCGGTACCCAGCCTTGTGATCGCGGCGATCGGCCTGATCCCTGTGGTGCTGCTTTGCCGCCGGATCGGCAAAGGCCGCGCATAGCAAAAGGGGCGCAGCTTACGCCACGCCCCCCTTTCGTCATCAGAATTGGAATTTATTCCCAGCCAACCTGATTAAAGATCACCTGCGCCTCTGGCACGTTCTTGGCCACTTTGCTGAGGTCGACCGCATCGGGGCGGAAAATACCCAAAGCCGCAACTGAAGGCGACAGCCCGACACCGGAGACGGCAGGGTATTCGTCATTGCCTGCGCTGAAATATTCCTGTGCCTGCTCGGAGGCGAGATATTCAAGGAACTTGATCGCGTTCTCGCGGTTCGGCGCATTGGCTGCCACACCACCACCCGACAAGTTCATATGCGCGCCTTCGGCGTCTTGCGCAGGGAAGATCCAGCCGATGTTGTCCAGCGCTTCTGCGTCAAGCCCGTCAACATCTTTGCGCAGGGCACGCGAGAAATAGTAGGTGTTGGAAATCGAGATATCGCATTCGCCGGACACCAGACCGCGCAGTTGGTCGGTGTCGCCGCCCTGCGGATCATGGGCAAAATTGTTCACAACCC
>JBFEQR010000044.1:0-9665 GCA_041549425.1 Yoonia sp.
GCCGTGGAAAGCCGCGAAGAAACCTCGAAATACACCGACGTTTATGAAAACGGTATCGCGCGCAAATGGACGTGGGTCATGGATGCAAAATCCGTCATCACATCGCCCAGCCCGCAAATGCCGATCACGCATGGCGCGGGGCCGCTGGTGGTGTCGGGTCTGGCGTGGTCCGGCCATGGTCAGATCACCCGTGTCGATGTGTCCAAAGACGGCGGGATCACATGGGAAACCGCACGCCTTGGCAAGCAGGGCGACACCAAGGCCCTGACCCGTTTCTATCTTGATATGGACTGGGACGGCAGCCCGATGCTGCTGCAATCGCGTGCAATTGATGAAACCGGCTATGTCCAACCGACCAAAAACCAGCTGCGTGAAAAGCGCGGTGAGAATTCGGTCTACCACAACAACTGCATCCAGACTTGGTATGTGAACGAAGAAGGGATCGCCGAGAATGTCGAAGTCTCTTAACCTGTTTATTCCGGCAATCGGTGGCACAGCCCTTGCGCTGGGACTGGCCTATGGTCTGTCCTCGCGTGACTACGGCGAAGAAACCATCAATTCTCTGGAAGCCCGCGTTGCGCAGATCGAAGCAAACGCCGCCCGTGCCAGCCAAGAAGCACAGGCAGCCGCCGCAGAGGCCGCACGCCTGTTGGCCGAGCGTGAAGAACTGCAGAAAGCCGTGGCCGAAGCCGCCGACAGCGTGGCAAGCCTGACAGCGCCTGCACCTGTGATTGAGGGCACTTACGGTCTGGGCCGCACGGCCTTGGTGGAAGAAATCGCCGCGTGGGACGTTGACGTGCTACCCGATGGGCGCGGTCTGCCTGAAGGGCGCGGTGACGTGTTCACCGGTGAAGAAGTCTTTGTCGATCAATGTGCCTCGTGCCACGGTGATTTTGCCGAAGGTGTCGGCAACTGGCCTGTTCTGGCGGGTGGTTTTGACACGCTGGCCAATCGCGACCCTGTCAAGACGGTCGGGTCATACTGGCCCTATCTGTCCACCGTTTGGGATTATGTTCACCGGTCCATGCCTTTCGGGGCCGCAGGCACACTGACGGCTGACGAAACCTATGCGATCGTGGCCTACATCCTGTATTCCAACAATCTGGTGGAAGACGACTTTGAGTTGAGCCACGAAAACTTCACCGAAGTCGAGATGTACAACACCGACGGGTTCGTCGTCGATGATCGTGCCGAACTGGAATATGCGGAATGGCGTGCAGAGCCCTGCATGGAAAGCTGCAAGGACAGTGTCGAAATCACGATGCGCGCGACCTTCCTTGATGTGACGCCAGAGGGCGGCGGTGAATCTGTCATGAACGACGCGACCACCGGTGATGCGCCGGTCTTTACGGCCACTCAGGACGAGGCATCTGAGGATGCTGCTGCTCCTGCGGAAACCGGTGGTGTTGATCCTGCCCTGATCGCCGCAGGCGAAGGTGCGTTCCGTCAGTGCAAATCCTGCCACATGGTCGGTGAAGGTGCCAGCAATCGCACCGGCCCTGCCTTGAACGGGATGCTTGGCCGGACAATCGGTTCTGTCGACGGTTTCCGCTATTCCGGCATATTCCAGGAGGCCAATGCCGCAGGCGATGTCTGGACCGCTGAAAACCTTGCGGCTTTCCTTGCCGATCCACGGGCTGCAATGCCGGGCACAAAGATGTCCTTCCGCGGTGTGCGTGACGAGGCCGATATCGCTGCACTTATCGCCTATCTGGACAGCTTTGCCGAATGATCCGGCACCGGCTTTCTCTGGTGGCCCTTGCCAATCGGGCAGGGGCCATCACGCAGAAGCCGGTGGCGATCCTGAATGCGGGGCGCAACACATGGGGATCGCGGGGATCTCGCGGACATGATTTGAAAGGGAAGTTTCAGCAGACCTTGATCTAAATCAGGGCCGGTCCGGTCAAGAAGGCTAGGATATCGCCATGGAGGATATGACATGAAAAATCTACTTATCGGCGCTTTGCTTTGCGTGGGGGCGACGTCTGTCGCGGCTCAGGAGGCGGTGACCTATCCCTTTGATGGCAGCTTTGATGATGCCACCTTTGCGGTTGAAAATGCGATTATCGGCAAAGGTCTGGTCATCGACTATGTCAGCCACACCGGCGAAATGCTGAACCGGACGGCGGCTGACGTGGGCAGCGCCGAAAAGATATTCGAAGCAGCTGACGTCTTTTTGTTCTGCTCTGCGCAGCTATCGCGCGAAGTGATGGAAGCAGACCCGATGAATATCGCGCATTGCCCTTATGGCATTTTCGTTGCCGAACGCGAGGGGGCGGTCATGGTCGGACACCGCACCTATCCCGACGGGGAGATGCAGAAAGTCCAGGCCCTTTTGGATGAGATCGTGCAGGACGCCGTCGGCGGATAAGGAACACTATGAATTACAACGGGTTTTTCGCAGATGCGCTGGCGCAGTTGCAGGATGAGGGTAACTATCGCGTTTTCGCGGATCTTGAGCGTCATCGCGGGCGTTTTCCGCAGGCGACCAATCATGGCGACCAGACCCGTGATGTAACGATTTGGTGTTCCAATGACTATCTGGGCATGGGCCAGCACCCTGATGTGCTGGCCGCGATGCATGATGCTTTGGACAAGGTTGGCGCGGGCGCTGGCGGTACGCGGAACATCTCGGGGACGACCCATCACCATGTGCTGCTTGAGGCGGAACTGGCGGACCTGCACGGCAAAGAGGCAGCACTGCTGTTTACCAGCGGCTATGTGTCGAACTGGGCCGCGCTCAGCACGTTGGCAACGCGCATTCCCGATTGTCTGGTGCTGTCGGATGCGCTGA
This sequence comes from Yoonia sp., assembly GCA_041549425.1. GTDB lineage: Bacteria > Pseudomonadota > Alphaproteobacteria > Rhodobacterales > Rhodobacteraceae > Yoonia. The sequence goes on from JBFEQR010000044.1 coordinate 2,795, forward strand.
ACCACGCCAGCATGATCGAAGGCATCCGCCACGCAAAGGCAGAGCGGCAAATCTGGCGTCACAACGATCTGGCGCATCTCGAAGAGCTTTTGGCCGCGCAGCCACTGGAACGCCCCAAGCTGATTGCGTTTGAAAGCGTCTATTCGATGGATGGTGACATCGCGCCCATCGCTGAAATTTGCGATCTGGCCGATAAATACAACGCAATGACCTATCTTGACGAGGTGCACGCGGTGGGGCTTTACGGCCCGCGCGGCGGTGGCATCGCTGAGCGTGAAGGGCTGATGCATCGCCTGACCGTGATCGAAGGTACGTTGGGCAAAGCCTTTGGTGTTATGGGCGGCTATATCGCGGCCTCTGCCGATTTGTGCGATTTCGTGCGCTCTTTTGCCAGCGGTTTCATTTTTACCACGGCCTTGCCGCCTGCGGTGGCCGCAGGTGCTGCGGCGTCGATCCGGTATCTCAAGCAAAGCCGCAATGAACGCGATGCCCAAAAGGCCAAAGTGGCCAAAGTGCGGGCGCGGCTGGAGGAAATCGGCATTCCGCATATCGACAACCCCAGTCACATCATTCCGGTGATGGTGGGTGATCCGCTCAAATGCAAATACCTGTCCGATATCCTGATGCGCGACTATGGCATCTATATCCAGCCGATCAACTATCCTACGGTTCCCAAGGGTACAGAGCGATTGCGCATCACCCCGTCACCGGTGCATTCCGACGCGGATATCGATCATCTTGTCAGCGCGCTCGAGACCCTCTGGGCCCAGTGTCAGCTGGCCCGAATTCCGATGGCTGCGCAGTAGATTTGACTTGTATCAAGGCCCGATCCGACCGGCTCTGCTAGACCCGCAGCCAGCAAAAGAGGGCGGGCGATGCTGGACAATCTGATTGAAGCGGCAGGCGATGGCGCGGTCCTGATGATGCTTGGCGGATTGGTCGGCATCCTGTTCGGCGCGATGGCGCAGCATTCCCGTTTTTGTCTTCGTGCGGCCAGTGTCGAAGTGGCCGAAGGCCGTTTGGGGCCGCGCCTGTCGATCTGGTTGATCGCGTTTTCGGCAGGTGTTCTGACAGTGCAAACCCTGATCGCGGCGGGGTTTCTGGATGTATCGCAAAGCCGGCAACTGGCCGCCACCGGCAGCATGTCGGGGGCGATTATTGGCGGGTTGATGTTCGGGACAGGGATGATCCTTGCCCGTGGTTGCGCCAGCCGGTTGCTGGTTCTGTCGGCGACGGGGAATTTGCGTGCAATCGTGACCGGACTGGTGCTGACCCTTGTTGCGCAATCAGCGCTGCGCGGGGCGCTTGCACCGGCCCGCGAGGGGTTGGCCGCATTGTGGCTGGTGCAGGGCGGCAGTACCCGCAATATGCTTGCACAGTTTGGTCTGACCTCGACGACGGCGGCCATTATCGCAGCGCTCGCCCTTGGCGGTGCGCTGTGGCACGGGCGTCAGCAACATGTGAAGGCCAGCCATCGTATCGCGGCGACAGGCGTTGGTCTGGCGGTTGGCCTTGGCTGGCTGGGCACCTATCTGGTGGCCAGTCATTCCTTTGAGGTGGTCGCCATTTCATCGGTGACATTTACAGGACCCGCTACGGACACGTTGATGGGACTGGTCAACAGCACGCAATTACCGATGGGGTTTGGCGTGGGACTTGTCCCGGGTGTCTTTCTGGGGGCTGGTGCCATGGCGCTGGCCACGAAAGAGGCGAAAATCCAGCGTTTCGGCCCCGACACCCCGATGGAGCTTTACCTGATCGGGGCCGTTCTTATGGGATTTGGCAGCATGCTGGCAGGCGGCTGCGCCGTGGGGGCAGGCATGTCCGGCGGCGCGATCTTTGCGACAACCGCGTGGGTTGCCGTGGGTGCGATGTGGGTGGGTGCGATGGTCACGCACCGTCTGTTGCAGCGCCGGTCGCTGGCGGTTGCCTGACCCTATTCAAATTCCATCTGTTCAAAGACGCGGCCCGCATTCTTGGTCGCCAGTTCTTCGAATGTGTCCAGATGCGCATAGGGTGACTGATCGACGTAATAGGCCTCTGCCAGACCGCCGCCTGCGTCGATGTGTTCACCGATCTTGCCCCGCAGGTATTCCAGATACCCTTTGGTATAGCGACGGACCTGATCCATGTTCGTGGGATGCCCATGGCCAGGGATGACATAGGTGGCGTTCAGCGCCTCGAATGCGGTGTCCCATGTATTAAGCCAGTCAAGGGTGTAGGTGTCCTCGAATATGGGCAGCATGCGTTCGTGAAAGGCCATGTCGCCTGCGATCACAAGGTCCTGATTGGGCAGCCAGACAACGACATCACCCGCACTGTGTGACGGGCCAAGATAGCGCGCTTCGATCCGGTAGTCGCCAAGTTCCACGATGTAATCGTCGGAAAAGGTTTCTGTCGGCGCTTGCAGGAATGTGCCCGCGGCCTTGTCACGGTTGAGGGCTTGCATGGCTTCAAGAATGCGGAAACCGCGCTCTTCGAATTCGGCTGCTGCGTCTTCGTGGGCGATGATCGGCACGTCTTGTTCAACCCAATAGGAATTGCCCAACATGGCATGGCCCTGACCGTTTTCATTGATCACAAGCACGACCGGTTCGTCCGTCCGCGCCTTGATTTCTGTGTGCAACGCCTCTGCCAGCACATAGGCGCCGCCACCATTGATGACGACGACACCTTCGCCGGTGATGATAAAGCTCAGGTTGTTATTGTGGCCGCTGTTTTCATAGGTCGGCGGTGCGGTTGCGCCGATGGCACTAAAGACACCGGGGATAAATTCGACAGGGGCACTGTAAAGCGCAGAAGCGGGATATTGATCCGCGATATTCTCGTTGGCCTGTGCCGCCGATGCGGCCATGGCCAAGGCCAATACTGCAACGCGGATCATGCGTCTTCGCCGACAAAAACATAGCCGTCACCACGCCGTTCGGCGCGGCCCAGACCACCACCGGGCAGGTGGAACCCGATCAGGCGCATTTGCGACGCGCTGAGTTGATCCAGCAGGCCAAGGCGCGTCTGCGCGCCCAGTTCCGGATCCTGATCCGATCCTGCGGCCCATGCCGGTTTCTCGAAGGCAACGTGATGGTTCACAATACTGTCGCCCACGATCATGATGTTTTCGCTGCCCATCGCGACCTCGAACGCCATGTGACCGGGGGTATGACCGGCGGTCATCCGCGACAGGACACCGGGCAGGATTTCCTGATCATCCTCAAAGAGGTTGATTTGATCGGCCAGCAACTCCAACCGGCTTTTGGCACCGACTGCAAAGGTAACGCGTCCTTCGTCAATCGTTGAAACGGTGTCGGGGTCGGTCCAGTAGTCCCACTCTGCACGGCCCATATGATAACTCGCGTCAGGGAACATCAGATCGCCGAAATCATCACGCACGCCCCACAGGTGATCGGGGTGGGCGTGGGTAAAGACCACGTCCGTCACATCGTAGATATCGACACCCAGATTATCGAAAGCATCCATAAGCTTGCCCGCACTGGGCATGAATTCCTGACCTGACCCCACATCAAAAAGAATCGTCCGATCGCCAGTGCGCAGCAGCGTGACGTTGCAATCAGGCGTCAGCGTATCGCCCGTGATGCCGTAGCGCGACAGAATCTCGTCCGCACCTTCCGGCACTGTGTCACCGAAGGCAAAATTTCGAGGCAATACAAGATTGCCATCGCTTAATGTATCAAGGGTCAGGTCGCCCGCCTGCAATGTGGTCTGCGCCCACATGCGCTGTGGCAAAGCCAGCGAAAGCGCTGCGGCGGTACTGCGTTGGATCACTTGTCTGCGTGTCAGTTTCATCATGCACCTACATATTCGTATTGTTGAATAATATGCGATCCAGGCAGTTATTGAAACAGATTTCTATTGTGATGGGGGCGCAGTGGCGTGGGCGGCCATGCCCGCCGCATGGCGATTATGCGCCTGACGCGCCAAACCTAAGATGTCATGGAAACCAATGGCAGTCCCTAGGGGAATCGAACCCCTCTTTCCAGGTTGAAAACCTGGCGTCCTAACCGATAGACGAAGGGACCGCAGTTGGTGTGGCGCTTTTAGGGAAACTGGGCGGGGCACGCAAGAGGGTTTTTACGCTTTTTTGCAGCTTTCGTTCAATGTGCTGCTGCGGCGTCTTCAAGGCGCAGTTGGACCGATTGCCGACCCTGCCAAGTGTTGATTTCCAGCCGTCCGGCCAGATGAAAGCGCGCGCCGTTATGCCCCAGCAGCATTGGCCCCATCGGACCGTCCATCGCCCCGAAGCTGATGGCGTCGATGCGCCCGCCCAATCCGTCACCAAAGCTTATTTTCAGGTGGTTCGCGCCCACCTGCTTGGCGAAATAAATCTGACAGTCGGGAAAGGCAAAACGCGGGGCAGGGGCGCCTGCACCGAAGGGCCCTGCGTTTTCGATCTGGTTGACCAGATCAATCGTCGCGGCCGCCGGCATCAGCATCCCGCTGATGCGCAAATCCGCCGGTCCGATATCCGCCGCCCCCTGTTTGGCAAGCAATTCACCCAGACGCGCCATGGCTGCTTCCAGATTGCCGCGCGCGACGGTCAGCCCTGCGGCCATCTTGTGCCCGCCGCCCTTGATCAGGTGACCTTCTGCTGCGGCGCGTTGAATGACAGCTCCAAGATCAATGCCAGACACAGACCGGCCAGAGCCTTTGCCCTCATCCCCGTCAAGGCCGATCACGATCGCGGGGCGGTTGGTGGCTTCTTTCAGGCGTGCGGCGACAATGCCTACGACACCGGGGTGCCAGCCTTCGCCTGCGGCCCAGACCAATGGCCCGTCCAGACCGCGCGCTGTGGCCTGTTCCAGTGCCTGATCGCGCACTTGCGCTTCGACCTCGCGCCGTTCGGTGTTGAGTTCATCAAGCTTTGCGGCAATCGCCTCGGCCTCATGGCGGTCGTTGGTGGACAAAAGACGTGCGCCAAGGTCGGCCTTGCCGATCCGTCCGCCTGCATTGACACGTGGACCCAGCAGGAACCCCAGATGATAGCTTGTGGGTGCCTGATCCAGCCCCGCCACATCCGACAGCGCCCTCAGCCCGATTCGGCTGCGGCGTGCCATGACGGTCAGACCCTGACGGACAAAGGCGCGATTGACGCCCACCAAAGGGGCCACATCCGCGACCGTCGCCAGCCCGACAAGATCAAGCATACCCATCAGGTCAGGGCCGGTCTGACCGGCCTCGCGCAGCATGCGGTTGGCATCGACCAGCATCAAGAACACAACACCGGCAGCGCAAAGATGTGCCAGATCGCCGCTTTCGTCCTGCCTGTTTGGGTTCACCACCGCGACCGCGTCCGGCAGGGTTTCACCGCCCAAATGGTGATCCAGAACGATGACATCCGCGCCCTTTGCCGCTGCAATCGGGCCATGCGAAAGCGTGCCACAGTCCACACAAATGATCAGATCATGGTCCTTGGCCAGTTCGGCCATCGCCGCGTCATTGGGGCCATAGCCTTCGTCAATCCGGTCGGGCACATAAAGGGTCGCGGCCATGCCCATATCGCGCAGCCATGTGACCAGCAGCGCGGCAGAGGTGCCGCCGTCCACGTCATAATCGGCAAAAACGGCAATCCGTTCCTTGCGTTGCACTGCCTGCAAAAAGCGCGCGGTGGCCTGTTCCATGTCTCGCAGACTGCGCGGGTCGGGCAGCAAGTCGCGCAGGGTGGGGGACAGAAATGCAGGCGCGTCTTGTGCGTTCACCCCGCGCTGCACCAGCAAGCGGCATAGTGCGGCAGGAAGCTGCGTTTCTTGTGCCAAAGCTTCGGCCAGACGGTCCTCTTCGACGCTTGGACCAATCCAGCGGCGACCGCTGGCCGAGGTTTCAACATGCAGGAATGCGGGTTTATCTGGAAACTCTGTCATTTCAGGCCACAATATGCGGGCGGCCATGCTTTGACCACGGCATCCTCTTCATCTTGGCCAAAAAACTCCCGCCGGAGGCTCCTGCGTTTTATGAAACCGGATTGCGGTAAATCATGCGCCGGACCGATCCCGTCTTGGAGCGCATCAGGATTGTCTCGGCTGTCACAAAGCCAACTTCGCGCTTGATGCCAGGCACAAGTGATCCATCGGTGACGCCTGTGGCGGCAAAGATCACGTCGCCTGTGACCATATCATCGCGTGTATAAACACGGTCAAAGTTGGTGATGCCGGCCTTTGTTGCGCGTGCGCGTTCATCGTCATTGCGGAACGTCAGGCGTCCGAAAATCTGCCCGCCCATACATTTGAGCGCCGCCGCGGCCAAAACGCCCTCTGGTGCCCCGCCAGAGCCCATGTACATGTCGATGCCTGTCAGCTCCGGTTCGGCGGCGTGCATTACGCCAGCCACGTCGCCATCGGTGATCAGCCGGATCGCGGCACCTGTGCTGCGCAGTTCGGCGATCATGTCTTCGTGACGGGGGCGTTCCAGCACACAGACAGTAATATCGTTGGTCGAACAGCCTTTGGCGGCGGCAAGCGCCGAGACACGTTCGGAGGGCGACATATCCAGCGTCACCACGCCCGGGCGCAGCCCGGGGCCGACGGCCAGTTTATCCATATAGACGTCCGGCGCATGCAGCATCGACCCACGCGGGCCCATGGCGATCACGGCCAGGGCGTTCGGCATGTCTTTGGCCGTCAGTGTCGTGCCTTCCAGCGGGTCCAGCGCGATATCCACGCCGGGGCCTGTGCCTGTGCCGACCTCTTCACCGATATAAAGCATGGGCGCTTCGTCGCGTTCGCCTTCGCCAATGACCACAACCCCCGCGATATCCAGTTTGTTCAACTGTGTGCGCATAGCGTCCACGGCGGCCTGATCAGCGGCTTTTTCGTCGCCACGGCCGATCAGGGGCGTACAGGCGATTGCTGCGGCCTCTGAC
>JBFEQR010000045.1:0-9588 GCA_041549425.1 Yoonia sp.
ACCTGTGAACGCATGGTTCCGCGAAAACGTGGACGGCGGCAGCGAGATGCTGGATGCATTGATCGCCGCAGTCGCAGAGGTCGAGGCCGAACTGGCCGACGCCTACGCAAGCGACCTGAACTAAGCGCGCGCCAACAAGATGATGCAAAGGCCGCCCCATCGGGCGGCCTTTTTTTATGGGCGACGGCGCCCGCGCCGGTCGGCAAGGACACGCAGCCTAGTCCCCCGTCGCCACCCAGCTCAGCCGCACCGCAAGTCCGCCAAGCTCTGCGCGGGCAAGTGTCAGCGTACAGCCATGTGCGGCGGCCATATCGTTCACGATACTCAGCCCAAGCCCCGACCCCGGTTTTTCCGTATCCAGTCGGCCACCACGTTCCAGAACCGCGGCTTGCGCGGCATCGGGAATGCCCGGACCATCATCACTGACCATCAAAAAGGCGGCCCCTTCATCCCGTCCGGCCTGCAACACAATGCGCCCGCGCGCCCATTTCAAGGCATTGTCCAGCAGGTTCCCCAAAAGCTCGGTCAGGTCAAAAGCATCAAACGGCGCGCGGAATGTCTCTGGCACGTCAATCACCCAGTCGATGTCTTCGACGCCCGGTTGGCGGCTCAGGGCCGCGTGCAGCCGCTTTGCAATCGGGGCAACCTCGCAATGTTGCAGGACCTGATGGCTGTCACGACTGCGCGCCAGTTCGCGTTCGACAATGTACTCGATGTTGGCGATTTCTGTGTGCAATTCTTGGGCAAGCGCATCATCGCCCTTGCGGCGCATTTTGCGTGCCACACCATGCATGACGGTCAATGGCGTCTTAAGGCCGTGCGCCAGATTGGCCGCCCCCGCGCGAACCCGTTCCAGCGTCTGGGCATTGGTATCCAGCAACTGGTTCACCTCGTCGGCCAGTGGCAGGATTTCGGACGGATAGGATTTTGACAGCCGGTCGGTCTTGGATTTACGGATCTGGCTTAGCTCGGTGCGCACATTGTCCAGCGGCTTCAGACCAAGCCTGACCTGCAACCAGCTTGCCAGCAGCAAAAAAGCCCCCAGAATGGTCAGCGCCAGAACCGAATTACTGAAAAACCCCGCAGCCGATGCATCAAGATCGGCGCGGTCGATGGCCACCGCCAGAAAGACCTCCTGGCGGGCGTCCCCCTCGCCTGCGGTGATGATCCAGCTTGCCACCGCCACAGCCGTGCCTGCGCTGATCTCGACGGTTTCATGGGCAATGCGCCCCGCAGCCGCAGGCCGCTCAATCGCCAGCGGCGCCGCCCACAGTGACGGTGACAGGATCGGCGCGGCATCGTCGATCTGGACCTGCCAGTAATAGCCGGACAAAGCCTGATTGAACCGCGGATCGGGCAGCGGCGCGATCTCGACTTCCCCCGCGGCATCAAGACCGACATTCCCGCTTAGCAGGATCAGATAGGTCTCAAGCTCGTCATTCACCCGTTCTTCGAAATACATGCGGAACAGGAAATTCAGCACGAACGCCGTCGCGACAAGGGCCAATGCCGTTGTCATCGCCGCCGCCACAAGAAGCCGCAGACTAAGTGATGCTTTCACAACGCGTCCTCGGCAATGAAATAGCCAAAACCGCGTCTGGTCTTGATGACATTGCCCCCGATTTTGCGCCGCAAGCGCCCGACAAGGACCTCGACCGCGTTGCTGTCGGGTTCCTGATCGCGGAAATAGATGTTTTCGGCCAGTTCCTCCTGACCGATGACCTCGCCACGGTGATGCATCAGATAGTTCAGCAAGCGGTATTCCAAAGGCGTAATCTTAAGAGGACGCCCATCAACGGAAACCCGCATCTGCCGCAGGTCCATGCGCAGCGGTCCCACCTCTAGGATGGTGGATTTCTGGCCGCAAGATCGGCGCAGCAAGGCACGCAGGCGCGCCACAAGCTCTTCCATCTGGAACGGCTTGCCCAGATAATCGTCCGCGCCCGCATCAATACCTTCAACACGCTCGTTCCAGTTCGCCCGCGCGGTCAGCAAGATAACTGGCATATCCATCCCCTGATCGCGCCATTCGCGCAGCACCGACAGCCCGTCGCGCTTGGGCAGACCGACATCAAGAATAGCAGCGGCATATTTTTCCGTCGCTCCCAGAAAACAGCCTTCCTCGCCATCGGATGCGATCTCGGGGACAAGCCCCTCACCCGTCAGGACATCCGCAATCAGCGCGGCAATCTTGTGTTCATCTTCGACAATCAGAATACGCATCTAGCAGTTCTGCACATTTGTAATCTGACCTGATTTTGCGTCGACGGTGACCGTGACGATAGCACCGGACCGGTTAACAATCACAACCCGAAAGGCAGAAGACTGCCCGCGCTCGGAAAACCGGACGCGCAACAGTTGTCCGGGATGTTCCTTGTTCACACTGCCCAGAATTTCGGGCAGCGGGCGGGCCTCGCCGCGCAGGATGGCATCCTGCGCACGCTCGTAATCGCGACGTGTGATCTGGGCCCCGTTGGGCAAAGCGGCCTGCCGACAGGAATCATCGGCATCCGGCGCACTCGGCCCCGAAGCGGTAGGGCTGCTTGGCGCGGAAGCCGGTGACGGCCTGCTGGCAGGGCTTGGTGCCGAAGTTGGTGATGGTCTGCTCGCCGGTGACGGCGCGGACACGCCAGAGCCGGCATGGGCCATGCTGACCCCGAAAAGACCGGGTTGCATGTACACAGTTGCCACCCCCAAGCCCAATCGCGCCAAAGCCGCGCGGCGTGATATGCGTGTTTTGTTGCTCACTCTGCAGCCATTTCGGATTTGGCGGGCACGATCAACCCTGCCGCGACCAGATTGCGCATCAGATGATCCGCGTCACTGGCAATCTGGCTGACGGGCACATCTTCAAACGCGACGCTCAAAATCTCTACGACCTCTTGCAGATCGGTCGGCTCTGCCAGAACCCGCCAGATCGCCACGGACCCAGCATTCATGCGGTAGATGCCCAGCCCGTTGGCGTCGGCGAGAAAATGTTCGTCCCCCGCCTGGGTTTCGGTCAGTCCGGGGGCCTGCACATATTTGCACGCGGGCGCGAACTCCGGCTTGGGTGCGGAAAGCTGGTCCAAGGGGGCGGGTGCCATGCGCGGCCCGACATCCCCGTTCTTTGCCGCTGGCAAATCCTGCAACGCGGCATGCGTGGACAGGAATTCTGCGGCTTCTTGGGCGCAATGATAGGTCAGGCGGAAGACGGGCAAATGGCGGCTCATGGCGTCCATGGACGACAGGATCGCGCCTGAAATCTGGGTACGCGCGAAATTCTGGGTCAACAGACTTTCCAATGCATCCGCACGCGACATCGGCGCAAGATCGGGGGCCGTGGGTACATCCACGCGATCCAGCAACACCATCGCACCAAGCGGCATGGTTTCACCGCCCCGTGCGACGGGGGCGTCGCACAGATATTTGTATTGTTTGTTTGACGGGCCTGCATCCTGCCCGACCCAAGCTTGCAGGCTGCCCCCGAATGTCTCGGGCAGCGGCAGGCGGATACGGGGGGCCACGCCGTTGGCAATGCCGCAAAAGGTCTGGTCCTGCGGGTCAATGCGCACCGGCAGGAAATCATCCGTGTAAATCCGGTGCCCCATCTGGGCAAGCACCGCGGCAAGGGTACTTTTGCCTGCGCGGCGGGCATTGGGAAAGATCACCAACCGTCCGAAAAAGGCAACAGCAGCAGCATGCAGACACAAAAGCGCAGGGTCGGATCGCAACCGCTCCCACGCCATTTCCGCGACCAGATCGCAGATCACATTCACCGCATCCCAGCGGCGCGGCTTCGCTGGCGCATCGACAAGCGTCAGGTCCCAATGCTGCGCCCCGTTCGGGCTGATGGTCGCAAACGGCGGCACGTCGGATGCCGAAGCAGCCACATAGGGCCAGCCGCCAAGAACCTCTGCGATCATCGGCTCCAACGGGTGCGCGTCCTGTAATGCAACAGGATGGTTCAGCCCTTCGAAATGCAGATATGTCGTCTGTGTCACGACCAGTCCTCTTTGGTTCCACGGGGAGGCTAGCCAGAAGACGCCCCGAAGAAAAGCGAAACGGCCTGACCATCGAGTGCAGTCAGGCCGAAAAATTGTCGGATCAATGAAGAACCAAGATCCGGCTACTTACAGGCCAACGCAACGCTTGGTGCCATCAGCCGTGTTGTCGACAACTTCACCACCAGAGCTGACGCATTCGTCGGCGGTCATAATGCGGGTGGAGGAATCGTCATCCGGTCCGCTTGGACCCGATGGAACACTTGGCTCTGACGGTGCCGACGCGGGGCTCGGGTTGGAGGCCGGACTTGGGTTCGAAGCAGGGCTCGGCGCGGATGCAGGGCTGGGGTCAGATGGCGCACTGGGGTTAGAGGAAGCATGGGCCGCCGACATCATTGTGAAGGCCGGAATAGTGTATGCGGCAAATGCGGCGCCGCCAAGGCGTGTCAATGCCTTGCGGCGGGAAAGTGTTTTATCGTTTTTGTCTGACATGGTCGTCGTCCTTTTCAAATGAGTGGTGAGGGCATCTCTGCTTGCCTCGGTGATTCTATACCCTCACAACCACTGCAAATGTCTGAACCCGCTTGTCAGCGTTTTGTCAGTTTCACGCGCGACAAGCGCGGACCATCTTAGGGTTTGTCAGCCCGTGCGATCATCGGTGCTGTTGCGCGCAATCTCGCGGCGGGCGATCCGGTCGATCATGGCTTCTTTTTGTGAAATCAGAAAGGCACTCGCACCGTGCAAAGCCAGCGCGACGCCCCAAAAGAAAGCAGGCCACACAGCCCACAGATAGCCCGCTCCGGTAATCAGGTTGATACCCAAAAGCATCCCGATCACGATCACATAGATTACCAGATGCACATAGGAATCGACCTTGGCCTTCGCGCGCGATCTGGCGCGTTCAAGTTGATCATCCTCTGCCATCGCAAGCTCCGCTTTTCATACCTGCAAAAGGCTAACCTGCGGCGCGGTGGCGGATTTGATATTTGTCAGGACGGGCCACCCGCCTAGCGAAACGGGTACATCCAGCCCTTGTAGTCATCCACCAGCACCTCGGCGCGCGCGCGTTCCTCGGCGGTCAGGCGCGGGGTGATCAGCTCTAGCGAATCCAGTGCATCAGGGTCGCCCCCTATTGCCGATAGGGCATACCAAAGATAGGCTCTGACCATGTCGGGGGCGGGGATGCCGCGCCCGACCTCATAATACCACCCAAGCCCGGATTGCGCGCCCGCATGCCCTTTCAACGAAGCCCTGAGATACCAGTCGAACGCCCGTTCGTCATCGCGCGCGACCCCCAGACCAAGGGCGTACATGACCCCGATCAGCTCTTCGGCCTCGGCATTGCCGGACCGCGCGTAAACCTCGAACAGGGCGCGGGCCTGCGCATAGTCGCCAGCCTCCATCAGATCGCGGGCCTCTTCCATATCGGCACGCGCGGGCGTGGCCAGCACGATCAGAGCCGCACAAACGTATGTACAGGTTCTGTACGCTTTCTTTACGCGTTGCATACGGCTGTTTTCCTCTGTTTGGGAGCGGCAGGTCCAGCCACTGCGCAAATCATCACGGCACAGGATTACATCCCCGCCGACCCTGATCAAGCCCGCATCGGGCAGCTGCTGTTTTACGACAAGATCCTGTCGGGCAACAAGAACATCTCGTGCGGGACCTGCCATCACCACGATCTGGCAGGTGGTGACGGGCTGTCGCTTGGCATTGGCGAGGGTGGCGTCGGATTGGGCCCCGACCGCACCCCCGGCACAGGCCCCGACGCGATCCGAAAACGCATCCCGCGCAACGCGCCCGCGCTTTGGAATCTGGGGCATCGCGAGGTCTCGGTGCTGTTCCACGACGGACGGCTAAGCCATTCAGATATCTACGGAAACGGCTTTGACAGCCCCGCCGAGGAGTGGCTGCCCAAGGGGTTGGACAACCTGACCGCGGCGCAGGCGCTTTTCCCGATGATCGCCCAGTTCGAAATGGCCGGAAATCCCAGCGAAAACGAAATCGCAGGCGCCACCCATGACCGGATCGACCGCGCGTGGCCGATCATCGCCAAGCGCGTGCGCACTATTCCCGAATATGGCGCCATGTTCGTCCAAGCCTTTGACCACATTGAAGAACCTGCCGAAGTGAGTATCGTTGAAATCGGCAACGCCATCGGCGCTTTCATCAACAGCGAATGGCAATCATACGACAGCCCCTACGACAAATGGCTCTCCGGTACCCCCCTGCCCGCGGATGCAGAACGTGGTCGCAGCCTTTTCGTGACGGCCCGTTGTGCGTCTTGCCATGCAGGTCCGCTGTTCACAGACCAGCAGTTCCATGCGCTTGGCCTGCCCGCCTTTGGTCCCGGACGCACACGGCAATGGGACCAGATCGCGCGCGACGTGGGGCGCATGGCCGAAACGAACCTGATCGAGGATGCCTATAAATTTAGGACACCCTCACTGCGCAATGTGGCGCTGACCGCGCCATACGGTCACAACGGGGCCTACCCCACACTGGCCGCCATGATCCGACATCACGCAGACCCCGTTGCCAGCCGCAACGCCTGGACGCCCGATCTTGCCAAGTTGCCGCAGGTGCCGTGGCTGGCCCGCAGCGATTTTGCCATTCGCGAAGACCGTGCCGAAATGGCGCGTCAGGCCGCCGTTCTGGACATTCGCCCGACAAAACTTTCGGACGGGGAAATCGCCGATCTTGTGGCATTCCTTGGGGCGCTGACAGGCGAAACCGCTGCGACCCGCCCTTTGGGCCGCCCTGACAGGGTGCCCAGCGGCCTGCCCGTCGACTGATCCTGCGCTATTCCATATGCTTGTGGATGCGATTGACCATCAACCAGACAAAAAGCAAGACAACCGGCGTTGCGACGGCAGCCATGATGGCCTTGCTGATGCCAAAGCTGTCCTGCAACGGCCCCAGTAGATACAGGACCAGATTGACCGCGTAATAACTGATCGCGACCACCGAAAGCCCTTCGACCGTGCGCTGCAGACGCAGTTGCAGATCGGCGCGCTTGTCCATGCTGGTCAGCAGTTCCTGGTTCTGGGCAGAGCGTTCCACATCCACCCTTGTCCGCAGCAGATCGCCCGCCCGCAAAGCACGGTCCGACATGGCCTGCAACCGGTCTTCGGTGGATTTCACCGTGCGCATCGCGGGATCAAAGCGGCGCATCATGAATTCGCCAAAGGTCTGCCGCCCCGAAAAACGTTCTTCGCGTAGCACGCCGATGCGCTGGTTCACGATCTTTTCATAGGCCCCTGTCGCGCCAAACCGGAACGACGACTGAGCGATGGTGTTCTCGATCTCGGCGGAAACTTCGAGCAAGGCATGCAGCACACTGGCCGGATCGGCGTTGGCGTGACGCATGTCCTCAAGCAGGCCGGTCAGGCGCTTGTCGAATTCGCCCATCTTGGCACCCAGTTCGCGTGCACGCGACAGGCCCAGCATCGACATCGCCTTGTAGGTCTCGATCTCGCACAAACGCTGGACCACCCGTCCGACACGCCTGTTGCCCACATGCGGGCGGGCAAAGACGGCAAAGCGCATATGACCGCCGTGATCGATGCGGAAATCCCCCGCCACGACAAGGTCGTCCGAAATGACACGGCTGATGGCAAGGCTTTCGGGGACAAACCACTCCCGCACTTTTTCACTGATCCCTTCATCGCCGTCTGCAACCTCGATCCGGATCAGGGCGGATGTGATACGCGTGCCTGGTGCGGTCTCTAGCCAATCTTCGGGAAAAACACCAAAGGTGGCGGCGTCAAAAGGACGCTCGGCCACGCCTTCGCCGAAAATCGTGTAGGTGACGAATTCCGTATGGCTTTCCCATTTCAACTGGTGCTTGCCGATCGTGCCAAAGTAATGTGTCGCGTCGGGCTGTGGATGCTGCGCGCCGAAACGGTCAAGCAAATCAATAAGATGCGCCCGGTCTGCACTGCGGTCGCGACCAGCCGCGTTCTCGGCCGGCTTGATCGCGAGATAGGCTGCACGGCTCGGCGCGTTGACCGCCGGAAAGGGGCGTGCATGTAATTCATTGGCCATTGCATAGCGCAAAGGGTGGTCGGCAATGGGGGGCATCAGATCTGCCTTAACTATGTCTCTTTGGGGTAACCTAGCGTCTTTCGCCCGCCTGTAAACTACAAAAATCGTTCATTTATAATAACTTAACAGCGCACAACAGTATACCGCGCGCATCGCAGCCCCATAGGCGGCAGTTTTCCATAGACCGCGACATGCCGATCACGCTAGGCAAGACCCATGTCCCAAGTGATCCTTTTCAACAAACCTTTCGGCGTTCTGTCACAATTCACCGACGCCAAAAGCCCGACCGCGCGCCCGACTTTGTCGGCCTACATTGACGTGCCGGCGGTTTATCCTGCAGGCCGTCTTGACCGTGATAGCGAAGGCCTTTTGGTGCTGACTGATGACGGCAAATTACAGGCACGGATTGCCGATCCCAAACATAAGCTCAGCAAGACATATCTGGTGCAGGTCGAAGGCGACCCGTCGGAGGCGGATCTGCAACCGCTGCGCGACGGTGTCACCCTGAAAGACGGGCCCACACGTCCCGCCAAGCTGCGCCTGATCGATCCCCCCACCCTGTGGGAGCGCGATCCGCCCGTCCGCTTTCGCAAATCCGTGCCGGACCGCTGGCTGGAAATCACGATCAGCGAAGGACGCAACCGGCAAGTCCGGCGCATGACAGCCCACATCGGTTTTCCCACGCTGCGGTTGGTGCGCTGGCGTGTGGGCAGTTGGACATTGGACGGGATTGAAAGCGGCAACTGGATCAAGATCTAAAGCGCCAGATCAGCCATCAGTTGCTCTTTGGCATAGTCCGCTTTGACGGCTGTCTGCTTGATCCTGCCTTGTTCAACCACGTTGAACTTGTCCGCGATCCGATAGGCGAAATCCGCGTTCTGCTCGACCAGTACAATCGCCATCTGCCCCTGATCGCGCAACGTTTCAAGCGCATCGCCGATCTGTTGGATCACGTTGGGCTGGATACCTTCGGTGGGTTCATCCAGCAGCAGAACACGCGGCTGCGTGATCAGCGCGCGCGCAATGGCAAGCTGCTGTTGCTGGCCGCCTGACAGGTCTCCCCCGCGCCGCGTCTGCATTTCGCGCAAGACCGGAAACAGATCGAACACAAACTCCGGCACCGCATGTTCGGTTTTTGGCAAGCAGGCAAAGCCGGTCTCGAGGTTTTCGCGCACGCTCATCATCGGGAACACTTCGCGGCCCTGCGGGACATAGGCGATCCCTGCCCGCGCCGCATGATAGGCCGAGGACAAAGGCACCACGGCGCCCCCGACCCGCACCTGCCCGCTGGCGATGGGATGCCGCCCCGATATCGCTTTCAAAAGGCTTGTCTTGCCAACACCGTTATTGCCCATCACAGCCGTGATTTGCCCCACATCCGCCGTCAGCGAGACATCGAACAGGATCTGGCTTTGCCCGTATTTGAGCGAAACATCACAGACTTCAAGCATGCGCACGCCCCAGATAAACATCAATCACGGTCTGGTTCGAGGTCACGTGATCAAGACTGCCTTCGGCCAGCACCGCCCCTTCGTGCAGCACGGTCACCTTGCAATTC